>JAJFUG010000133.1 GCA_021372515.1 bacterium | reverse complement strand
TCGGCCTCGTAGGGGTTGTAGACCGTGTATTCGAGGACCGCGAACTTATTGTCCGGGCTGTTGCGCCAGACCAGGCTGGTCTGCTTGATTTTCACCCCGATGGCGTTGAGGCCGCCGCGGTTTTTCTCCTGGATGTAGCCGATACCCACCTGGTCGGCGCGAGGCGTGCCCTCGATGAGCTGGAGCGGCCCGCCGGGCGCTGGGGCGAAATCATCGTCCGAGATGCCGTCGGATACGCGCAGCGAGCTGGTGCCGATCACCAGCGCCCCGCGGTAGAGCATCGTGTAGGGGGCGTCGTGCGGATAGCGCAGAGGCGCCCCGGCCGCCGAGAGCCCGATGTTGCCCCCGAACTGGCCGTAGTTGGTGAACCCGAAGCTGAACGTGCCGTTGTCGTGGACCGCCACGCCCTCCACGGCCGGGGCCACGGTCAGGCTGACCTGAACGGTCTGGAGAAGCGAGCCATCTGCATAGAGGTCCAGGTAGAACACCACCTGGCCGCCCGAGGCCGCCGCGGGCAGGATACTGAACCGGAACGGGTCATCGCTGTTGGTGGTCCCGCCCAGGGTGGGGATATCGCCGTAGAGCGCGGTGCTGTCCTGGAGAATTATACCATCGCTCGAGGTGCGCAGATGGCCTGTCACACCGACCGCCGGACTGCCGGAGTTGTAAACCGGCACGCGCAGGTCGATCTGCTCGCCCTGCTCCAGGTAGCCGTTGCCGTTGCCGGCGCGGCTGTCATCCGCCTCCACCCGCTTGGTGAACAGGACCGGGTGGTCTGGAATGGAAAGGAGGGAGAAAATGCTGTCCGGGTTGATCACCCCGTAGCCCGCGGCGTAGTCAGGGCCGGGCAGTGCGGCGTCCGTGGCGGTTTCGATTATCAGGTTCTTGATCTGGTCCGGGGTCAGGGTCGGGTCGGCCTGTTTCATCAGGGCGATTATCCCGGCGACATAGGGGGCCGAGAAACTGGTGCCGCTCTGGAACACGACGATCTCGCTGCGCTCGTAGGCCACGAGAGTGGGGACTTTGTAGCCCGGAGCGCAGATGTTGGGCTTGATACTGACCGAGTCGCAGGCCGAGGGGCCGCGGCTGGAGAACGAGGCCACCCGTCCGGTCGAGTCGACCGCGCCGATGGCGAAGGCGTTGACCGGGCTCAGCGCGCGGCTGGCCGGGGAGCCGATGGTCCAGGGGTCGGGCCCGTCGTTGCCGGCAGAGAACACCAGCACGCTGCCGGCGGCCTCGATCCGGTCGATCAGGAGCCACAGTTTCTGCTGGCAGATATCCTCGTTGAACTCGCCGGAGGTGCCCCAGGAGTTGTTGATCACGTCCGGGACATCCACCACTGTCTCCGGGTTGCCGTCCGGGTCCAGGGCCCACTGGAACCCGGCGATGAGGTAGCTGTCCTTGGTGGTCGGGCCGTTGCTTTCGTTCAGATGCTTGTTGTCGAACACCTTGGCCCCGATCCACTGTGCGTCGTAAGCCACTCCCAGGCTGCGCTCGCCGGCCACGATGATTCCCAGGACGCCGGTGCCGTGGCTGGGCGCGGCGTTGTCGTCATCGAACGGGAACGAGCTGCCCTCCACCGGGTCGAACCAGCTCTCCTCGACCGTGCCGCCGTTGTTGCCGCGCCACTTGGGGGCCAGCAGCGGGTGCTTGCCGTCGATACCCTCGTCGATCACGCAGACCAGCACACCCTTGCCGGTCAGGCCGCGCTGCCAGAGCTTGTCCAGGCCCAGCGAGCGGATCGGGTAGGAGTACTTGCGCAGGGAATCGGGGTTGGGAAGATACATCGGCCGGGCGCCGTGCTCCACAGTGTCCCGGCGCACGTAGACATGGTCGTGGGTCATCCACTCCACCTCGTCGCGGCCCGAGAGCGCGGCCAGGAATGACACCTTGGCGGTAACAGCGATGCAGTTGAGGACCCAGAACGGCTTGTAGGTGGTTACATCCCCGCCGGCCATGCCCTGGCGCAGCAGTTCGATCAGTGGGGCCTGTGTTTCCTTGGCCGAGGCCAGCATCGCGCCAACCACCTCGCTGTGGCGTTTTTTCTTGTCCGCCGCGGCCAGGGTCAGACGGTGGCTCAGGCCGGCCAGGTCGAGGTCCTCGTGCAGGTAGACAATCACCGGGATCAGGTCATCCGCGGCACGGTAGGTCAGGTCCTGGTGCAGGGGCTCGGTCATGCGCGCAGCCACGGGCTGGAACGCGCACAGCCGCGCCTGGCCCGACAGGCAGGCCAGCATAACTGTGAACAGCAGGAGCGGTTTTCGCACTTTGGTGTTACTCCGCGGGTTTCAGATTTATTACTTTGAGGGCGTAAGATAACAGGCCCAAATGCAAAAAGCAAGCCAGGAAACCGGCAGTCTCTTATGAACGGGAGCCTTGAATTGTGTGATTGCAGGGGCGCACCCGCGAGTGAGCCCGGGCGGACACATGGGTCCGCCCCTACGACACCGCCTGCATACCAGGAGACTAAACCCGCTTGCGGCTGTCAGGCCGCCGCAGTTCAGTCTTTGGGGGCCGCCGGTGGATTGGACAAGTCCCAATCGGCTGTAGGGGCACGGCGTGCCGTGCCCGGAAAGCTTTTTTGTCCTCTTGGTTTCGGCCAAGAGAACCAGAAGCCATTGGGGGGCCGTAAACTCGCGCGGACTTTGCCACTTTCCTCAGCTCCGGTGTGCACGAGGCATTGTCACGCTGCCATCTGTGCCGGGCGGCGCTGTCGCTGATCGCCCGCCGGACCTTGGTGCTGTTGCAGAGTCGGGTGTGCGGGGGGCAATTACTCCGCTTGTCCGATGCAGCTCAGACAGAACGGCCCCCGGGCGGCCCGCCGGGCCGCGGTGGAGAAGTGCTATCGAGTGAGAAGTACCATTGTGATACGAGCTTGGAAGCGCCAGTTCTCCTTTTGAACGACGATGCTGTCTATTCTGTGTGCGCGCCGATTTGGGTTGACCCGGGCCCCCGGGCGGTGCTATCATTTCCTCCATCCGAGCCGCATACCCTCTTCATTTATCTTTAACTCACTTCAATTCTTACCCGGAGATACGATGAGCCTCGACCGTCGCAGTTTCCTCAAGTCCGGCACCGCCGCAGCCGCCTCCCTGGCCGCGTTCGGCTCGCTGACAAGCCTGGCCGCGCAGGGCGCCACGGAGAAGAAATTCAAGATTTCCCTGGCCGCCTGGAGCCTGGTGCGCGATTACCAGAAAACCTGGGTCAACCTCGACCTGCCGCGTATCGTGCGCGAGGAGTTCGACCTGGACGGCCTCGAATTCGTCAACAGCTTCTTCGAGCTGCCCACCTACAAGTACCTGCAGGACCTGAAGAAACGGCTGGGCGATTACGGAGTCACCCCGGTGCTGATCATGTGCGACGATGACGGGGATTTCTCGCACATCGACCCCAAGGAGCGCCACCAGGCCGTGATCCAGCACCGCAAGTGGATCGACATCGCCCACTACCTGGGCTGCCACGGCATCCGCGGCAACGCCCGCACCAACACCCCGGGCACGGATGAGGAGAAGGTCAAGCGCGCGGCCGAGAGCTACCACGAGCTCTGCCTGTACGCCGACCAGGCCGGGATGAACGTGATGGTCGAAAACCACGGCTCCTTCTCCTCGATCCCCGAGTGCATGGTCGCGCTGGTCAAGCAGGTGGACCACCCGCGCTTCGGGCTGCTCCCGGACTACGGCAATTTCGAGAAGGGGACCGACCCCTACAAGGCGCTTCAGATGGTGATGCCCTACGCCAAGGGCGTGAGCGTCAAATGCATGGATTTCCTACCGGATGGCACCCATCCGGCCTACGACCTCGACCGTCTGGTCAAGATCAGCCTGGACAGCGGCTACCACGGGTTCTTCGGCATCGAGTACAGCGGCGAGCCCGCCCCGCACGAGGGTGTGCTGGCCTGCAAGAAGCTGCTGCAGAAATACCAGGCGTGAACAAGCGGACAGGCTGTCCTCCGATTCGCGCAAGCCGATGTAGGGGCGGCCCCGTGTGGCCGCCCGGGCGCACACATGGGTGCGCCCCTACAGGTTAACAACCGGATTAGATCGGATTCTGATCCATGACAAAGGGGCACGCTCGAAAGCGTGCCCCTTTCCGTTACCGCGTGTCCTGCCGAGACGGCCTGTTCATCGCGCCTGGGCGTCTTTTTCCCTGAGATAGGCGAAGAATTTCTCCGGCGGCATCGGCCGTCCGAACAGGAACCCCTGCACCTCATCACAGCCGCTCTTGACCAGGAAATCGAGCTGTCCGGGAGTCTCCACCCCCTCGGCGGTCACTCTCATCCGCAGCCCCTTGGCCATATTGATGATGGTCCGCACGATACAGGCGTCATCCGGGTCCTGCTCCAGGTCCATCACGAAGGAGCGGTCCACCTTGAGCTCGTCGATGGGAAGGCGTTTCAGACGGTTGAGCGAGGAATAGCCCGTGCCGAAATCATCGACCGCGAGGCTGACCCCCAGCTCCGACAGCTCAACCAGCAGGTTGTTGGTCCGCTCCACGTCCTCGAACAGGGTGCTCTCGGTGATCTCCACCACCAGGCGCGTGGGCGGGAAAGAGGTCCTTGCGAGGATGTCCTTGATCTTCTCCAGGATTTTTTTCTGGCTGAACTGGCGGGGGGACAGGTTCACCCCCAGGCGCAGGTCGGGGTAGCCCGCCGCGGCCAGTTTCATGGTCTCCTGGCAGGCCAGCTCGATCACCCGCTCACCCAGAGGCAGGATCAAGCCGGTTTCCTCGGCCAGGGAGATGTAGTTTTCCGGTCCGATCACCTGCCCGTCCGGCTTGACCCAGCGCGAGAGTGCCTCCATGCCTCCGACCTTCCCGCTGGCGGCGTTCAGGCGCGGCTGGAAATAGACCCGCAGCTCATCCTGATCCAGGGCCCGTCGCAGGTTTTCCTCCCGCGAGAGCCTCTGGATCACCTTTTCGTTCATCTCGTTGGTGAAGAGGCGGAAATTGTTCTTGCCCTGTTTCTTGGCCTGGTACATCGCGATGTCGGCGCAGCGGATCAGGTCTTCCGGCTCGGTGCTGTCCTCCGGGAAGAAAGCGATCCCGATACTGGTGGTCACCAGCAGCTCGTGGTCGCTGATCCGGAAAGGCTTCTGGAACTCCTCCAGTATCCTTTCCACGGCCAGCAGGGCGTAGCGCTCATCGGTCAGCTCGGTCATCACCACCAGGAACTCGTCCCCGCTAAGACGCGAGACCGTGTCCTCGCGACGGGTCAGGCGGCGCAGGCGGTCGGCCACGCCCAGCAGGAGCTGGTCGCCGGCCTGGTGCCCCAGGCTGTCGTTGACATGCTTGAAATTGTCCAGGTCGATGAAAATGACCGCCAGTTTCTGACGGGTCCGCTGGGCGTGGGAGATGGCCACGCTCAAGCGGTCCTTGAGCAGGCTGCGGTTGGGCAGGCCGGTCAGGGCGTCGTAATAGGCTTGTATCCGTATCTGCTCTTCCTTGTGCTTGACCTCGGTTATATCGTGGAACACAGCCACGTACTGCACCGGCTTGTCGTGACGGTCGCGGATGGCGCTGATCGAAAGCCATTCGGGATAGGCCTCGCCGCTCTTCCTGCGGTTCCATATCTCACCGGACCAGTAGCCGCTCTGGAGCAGGCTGTTCCACATCCGGCTGAAGAACTCGGCATCGTGGCGGTCGGAGCGCAGAAGGCTCGGGTTACGTCCTGTCACCTCCTCGGACGAGTACCCCGTAATGGTCTGGAAAGAGGCGTTCACCGCCAGGATGTTCGCGGCGGAGTCGGTGATCAGGATTCCCTCCAGCGTGTTCTCGAACACTTTCTCGAACAGCTTCAGTTTCTGCTCGTAGCCCACGCGCTCGGTGATGTCCTGGGCGAACAGCGCCACCATCGTCACCTCACCCTGATCATCCAGGATGGGGGAATAGAAAGTGTCGAAATGGAACCCCTGGCGCTCATCCTGGACCCGCATGCTTTCCCTACGGCTTATCACGCTGTCGAAAATCTTTTGCCGGAACTCGTAAACCGGGGAGGGGAATAAATCGGCCATGCTGCGGCCGACTATCTCCTCCGGCTTGCGGTTCAGGCGGCTGGCGCCGATGTTGTTGACCGCCAGGCACACCGCCCGCGTGTCGAACAGGAACGCCGAGTCCGTGGTGGCGTCGAGCATGGTGCGCGAAAGGTTCTCGCTTTCGCGCAGACGGGTCTCCACCAGAACCCGGTCGCTTATGTCCCGCGAGACCGCGATAATTTCGCGTGTCTTGCCGCTTTTCGGGTCGCGGATGGTCCGGTTCGTGGTCTCGAACCACGCGTAGTGACCGTCCTTGTGCCGGATTCGGTAGCGGATCGTGTAGTGTTCGGATTTGCGGAGAATGTTGGAATGCGCGCGGATGACCGTGTTCAGGTCATCGGGATGGAAATAGTTGTAGATCGAGTCGCCCAGGAGCTCTTCCGGGCAGTAGCCGAGCAGGTTCTCACAGGCCGGCGAAAGGTAGAGGAACACTCCCTCGTCGCTGTGGCGCGAGATCAGGTCGGTGGTGTTCTCGGAGAGCAGGCGGTAGAGGCTTTCTATTTCCCCGGGACTGGTCTTTCTCGCGTCCGGGGCGGCGTCCTCGCGGATAATCCCGCAGACACCGCTTATCAGACCCCCGGCCTCGTACAGACAGAAACACTCCCCCTCCAGTCCGGCCGGCTGTCCCGGCAGCTCCGTCCCGGTCGCCCAGTGGAATCTGCGGCTGCCCTGGTCGAAAAGCTCATGCCAGAATTCAGTCCGCGACCACTCATCCGGAGGGAGCAGGTCTTTCAGGTGCAGCGACTCGACCTCGCCTGCATTCAGGCCGAGCCGGAGCAGCAGCACATCGTTGGCGCGGGCCAGACGGTGGCGCTCGATCGCCGACTCCAGGGCCCGGGCCTTGTTCTTAGCCTGGGCCCAGTTCAGCGGAGGATCGAAAGTGAGCAGGAACACTCCCTCCCGCGACTGGGTCAGGAACAGTTCAAGCAGCCTTTTGTTATTCTCGGGAGAGATCCGGGGCATCTCACGGGCTTGTGCTGAGCCCGGACTATGTTCCGGTCCCTGTATCCTGGGGGTCCTGGTCATGTGCTTTCCGGCCGGAGGAAGGATTCAATCCGATTCTTATCACAGAGAAAAGTACATTTACAATGATTGTAACTCTAAATACCATGCAAGGACAAGGTTCGGCAAAAATTTCGGGGAAAACCGATCAAGGGAGAGCACAAATGGAACTGCAGGGCGGAGTATTTACGGAACGGGGGGGCGGCGTTGCCTGTATGCGATGGCGGCGCTGCGTGACCTGTCAGGACGGCCGCGGGGCCCCGAAGTCAGAATCTATCCGAAAAGTTCCTAAACGGCAAGCCCTTGGAGAGGTAAACCCTTGGTTCATTTCTCCATAAGGCGGATAAAATAGTAGTTGCTGTCTCCGCTTATCAGCTCCGAGATGTCACCCGCGTCCAGTTTCTCTATCTTTTCGGCAATCTGCGGCAGAAGCAGTCTCTTCCGCACTTCGTAGGGCTTGGAATAGCTCACCTCGGCTTCGGAGGTGGAGTTCAGCTCGGCGGCAATTTTTTCGAGCTGCTCACCGGAAAGGGCCTGCCGCCTGGCCTGCTCGGCCACTTTGCGGGCCCGCGCCAGGTCCTCTTGGCTCAGCGGCACCTTGAATTCGATCAGGCGCAGGTAGCAGTTCTGGTCCTTTTTCTTGACCGTCCGGATGACGTGCCAGCCGAAACGGGTCTTGACCGGCTCGTGGACCGCCCCCTCCTCCTGGGTGAAAGCGACGTCCTCGAATTCCCGGACCATGGTGTTGCGCTTGGTCCAGCCGAGGTCGCCGCCATTCTGCGCCGAGCCGGGGTCCTTCGAAAATTCCTTGGCCAGGTCGTAGAAACTCTCGCCGTTCTTTATCCGGCGGTAGAGTTCCCAGGCCTTGTCCTCGGCCTCTTTCCAGGCCTTGTCGCGGCTGACCCAGGCGCGGGTGGTGTCGGGTGCGATCAGGATATGGCTGCTGCGGACCGAAAGGTACTGGCTGGAATCGCGCGCCACGATGAACACCGAGGTCTGGGTGCGGATCACACCGCTCAGCCGGCCATCCGGCAGGACAGCCAGGCTGTCATCGAACTCGGCCGGCATCCAGCCTGGGACCAGGGTGAGCATCCCGCCGTGGGTGGCGCTGGCATGCGAGCTGTAGCGCTTGGCCATGACCGCGAAATCGGCGCCGTTGCGCAGGGAATCCAGCACGGCCGCGGCCAGGCGCGCGGTGAGATCGACCTCATCGAGTCTCGGGGTGGGTTTGATCGTGAGCTGCTCGATCTTGACGCTTTCCAGGTACGGGTTCTTTTCCTTGCCGCCGCAGGCGGCCAGGAGAACACAACCGATAACCGAGACTGCCAGCCCGATATTGATTCTTTCAAACAGTACCTTGCGCACTTTCCTCTCCCGCCCTTGAGCCACTATTTTCCGCTGTTGTCGTTAAAGCCCTCGCCCTGGATCACACGGTCCACCAGACCGTATTCGATGGCCTCCTCGGCGCTCAGGTAGAACACCCGTTCGGTCTCTTTCTCGATCTTCTTCGCTGTCCTGCCCGTATGCTGCGACAGCAGGGTGTTGAACGCCTCGCGCTGACGTTCCACCTCGCGGGCGGCGATCAGCACGTCGACAGCCGGGCCCTCGGCCGCACCGTAGACCTGGTGCAGGACAAACCGGGTGCTGGGCAGGCACATGCGCTTGCCCCTGGTTCCGGCCGACATCAGCAGCGCGGCGCTCGCCCCGGCCATGCCGGTGCAGATCGTGCTGACATCCGGCTTGACGAACTGCATGGTGTCGTACACCGCCAGCGCGTTCGTCATGGAGCCGCCCGGCGAATTTATGTACAGGTTGATGTCGCGGCCCGGATCCTCGGCCTCGAGGAACAGAAGCTGCGCCACGATCAGGTTAGCCAGGTTGTCGTCTATCTCGCTGGACAGAAGGATTATCCTGTCGCGCAGAAGGCGGGAGAAAATGTCGAAAGCCCTTTCTCCCTGGGGCGTTTTTTCGAATACCTGCGGAATAATCATCCAAAACCTCCCTGAACCCGTCATGCTGGTTGTGACCCGCTTTCCGGGCCATAATCCATGAATTTAACCCGCCTGGCCGCGCTAAGTCAATCCTTTTGGACAACAGCGGGCGCGGCGCAATATTTGTTTGCTATTCCAGAGCTGAAATGTATATTCTTCAATGTGTCCGGGAGCCGGGCGCGGCGCGCGGTTCCGGCTCCGGATGGTTTTAGGGCGAAAGTCTGCAAGAAAGGTCGGGGGATGACGGATTCCCTGCAAGATATAAAGGAAGAGCTGGCGGGGCGGGGACGGATCGGGCGGGAGAACGCGTTACGGGTGCTGGGCGACCGCAGTCTGGCGCTGAGCGAGGTCCTGGCCCTGTCAGATGCCGCCCGGCGCAGGCACAGCGGGGCCCGGGTGCGCCTGTGCTCCATTGTCAACGCCCGCAGCGGGGCCTGTGGCGAGGACTGCGCTTTCTGCGCCCAGAGCTCGCACCACGGCGCCGCGGTGGAGCGCTACCCGCTGCTCGGCGCGGACCGTCTGGCCGAGTCGGCGACCCGAGCCTATGCGCGCGGGGCGGGCGAGTTCTCGATCGTGACCAGCGGAGCGGGAGTGAGCCGCGAGGCCGAGCTCGCAGTACTGGAGGCGGCGCTGCGGCGTATCGCAGCCAGTCACGGCGACCGTCAGCGTTGCGCCAGCCTGGGACAGATGGACCGCGAGTCCCTGGCCCGGCTGAAAGTGGCCGGCCTGGATTGTTTCCACCACAACCTCGAGACCAGCCGGGCCTTTTTCGGCCGTATCTGCAGCACCCACAGCCGCGCCGAAAGGGTTCAGATGGTGCGCCTGGCCAAGTCGCTGGGCCTCAGGGTCTGCAGCGGCGGCATCTTCGGCCTGGGCGAGAGCGACACGGACCGGGTGGATTTCGCCCTGGAGCTGGACGAGTTGGGCGTGGATTCGGTGCCGCTCAATTTCCTGCATCCCATCCCCGGCACCCCGCTGGAGGGTGCGGACAACCTGACCCCCGAACTCTGTTTGCGGATAATCGCCATGTTCCGCCTGGTCCTGCCCGAGCGCGACATCGTGATCTGCGGCGGACGGCAACGCAACCTGCGTGACCTTCAGCCCCTGGTTTTCTGGGCCGGGGCGAACGGCCTGCTGATCGGTGACTACCTGACCACCAGCGGCCGCGACAGCAATGACGACCTGCAAATGATCGCCGACCTGGGACTGGAGCCGTACTTTGCCGAACGAAAAGGACCTTCGGGCGCTTGACCGCACCCATATCTGGCACCCTTTCACCGCGATGCGCGCCTGGCAGGAGGAGCAATTCCCGGTCATCGCGCGCGGTGAGGGCTCGTTCCTGTTCGATACCGAGGGCCGCCGCTACCTGGACGGGGTCTCCTCGCTCTGGGTCACCCTGCACGGCCACAACCACCCGCACATAACCCGCGCCATAGCCGAGCAGGCTGCGCGGATCAGCCACAGCACCCTGCTCGGCTTGAGCAGCGAGCCGGTCTGCGCTCTGGCCGAACGCCTGATCGAGGTCACCCCGCAGGGCTTGAGCCGGGTGTTCTTCTCGGACAACGGCTCCACCGCGGTGGAGATCGCGCTCAAGATGGCCTACCAGTACCGCCGCCTCAGCCCCGACCCGGCCGAGCGCGAGCGCACCGGGTTCGTCTCGTTCCGCAACGCCTACCACGGCGACACCCTGGGCGCGGTAAGCGTGGGCGGGATGGACCTGTTTCACGGTGCGTTCCGCGACCTGCTGTTCCCGGTTTTGTTCGCCGAGTACCCATTCTACTACCGTTTCGGGCCGCCGCGCTCACGGGAAAGCTACCTGGCCCACTGCCTGGAGAGCCTGGAGGACCTGGTCCGCGACGGGGCCGAGTATCTGGGCGCGCTGATAATCGAGCCGCTGGTGCAGGGCGCGGGCGGGATGGTGGTGGCCGAGCGGGGGTTCCTGGCCGGGGTGCGCGCGATCTGCGACCGATACGGGCTTCTGCTGATCACGGATGAGGTTGCAACCGGGTTCGGCCGCACCGGGCGGATGTTCGCCTGCGAGCACGAGTCGGTCTCGCCGGACTTGCTCTGCTGCGCCAAGGGCCTCACCGGCGGCTACCTGCCCATGGCCGCCACCCTGGTGAGCGAAAAGATTTACGAGCGTTTCCTGGGCGCCCCTGGCGAGCCGGTCACTTTTTTCCACGGCCACTCGTTTACCGGCAACCAGTTGGGGGCGGCCGCGGCCCTGGCCAGCCTGGAGGTTTTCGAGAACGAGCGGGTGCTGGAGCGCATGCAGCCGAAGATCGATCTTCTGCGCCGCACCCTTCAGCTCGAGGTGGCCACCCTGGAGCATGTGGGCGAGGTGCGCCAGATGGGTTTCATGGTCGGGATCGAGCTGGTCGCCGACCGCGACACGCGCCAAAGCTGGCCCTCCGGGCTGCGCCTGGGCCACCGGGTGGTCCTGGAGGCGCGCCGCCGCGGCCTGATAATCCGTCCCCTTGGGGATATCATCGTCCTGATGCCGCACCTGTCTTTCAGCGAGGATGAGCTCCTGCAGACAGTCCAGATAACCGCCGAATCGATCGAGGCCGCGATTCGCGGCCTCCGGCCATAGACTTCAGGCTTGGTACGAAAGAGAGAATCGAGGGAGGGGCTTTGAGTATGCGCAGAGGGTTACGCCGTGCCGGGATTCTGCCCGGCGCCGCCGGTATCGGGGCGCTGCTGCTGGCTTTTACGGTCCTGCCGCTGCGGGCGCAGGGGCAGGATTCCTCCGCCGCCGCGGCGCGGTATTCCGCAGCCTCTGCCCAGGCGGACAGTCTGGCCGCTCCGCTCCAGGCGCCGGAGGCCCCGTCCCAGACTCAGGACACGCTTGTTCCGGAGGCAGCCGCCGCCGCGGTCTCAGCCGACAGCACGGTTGCTCCCGGCAGCACCGCGGCGCCCGCCGACAGCGCCTCCCGGCCAGTCCCGGACAGCGTGTCCGCCAAAGCCGCCGCCGCCCCGTCCAAGCCCGACAGCGCCGCGCACCGGGAACGTCCGGCGCGCAAGACCCCGCCGCCCCCGCCACCGCCTGTCACCCCGCCCAAGTTCTCGGAAAAGGCCCTGCACTACAACGCCATCTATCTTAATTCCGGGTCCATAGCCAACGACGCCCTTCTGGACAAGTTCATCCAGCGGGTGAAAGGCACCGAGGTCAGTGGTTTTGTCATGGACATGAAGGACGACCGGGGCTATCTTTCTTATCGCAGCCGCCTGCCCCTGGCGGCGCAGATCGGGTCAAACACCCGACGGGTGAGCGACCCGGCGGCCCTGGTGCGCAAGCTGCACGACAACGGCCTTATCGCCTGCGCCCGGGTGGTTTCGTTCAAA
Organism: bacterium; assembly: GCA_021372515.1. Classification (NCBI taxonomy): domain Bacteria; species bacterium. The sequence continues at coordinate 22,555 of JAJFUG010000133.1, read as the reverse complement.
GACCCGCTTCTGGCCACTTACGCCGGAGCTGACAGCACCTATCCTTACGCCGTGCTCGATTCGTCCAGCGGGCGGCCCTGGCAGCAGAAAAACGGCGAGCTTTGGGCCAACCCCTACGACCGACGGGTGCACGAGTACCTCACCGGGGTCGTGGACGAACTCCTCTCGTTCGGTTTCGACCAGATCCAGATGGATTACATACGCTTCCCCACCGACGGCGACGTGGGACGGCTGTCGTATCAGGTGGTGCTGGACAGCCTGGAAAAGATCGACGTGATCGGGATGTTCCTGTCCGGGGTGCGCAAGGCGGTGGACAGCCACCGGGCCTCGCTGTCGGTGGACGTGTTCGGTTGGGTGCCCTGGCTGCACAAGAACCGCGATTTCAACATCGGGCAGGATTACGACGAGATCGCCCGTCACGCCGATGTGGTATGCCCGATGCTGTATGACTCGCATTTCCCCAAGGCGTTCAAGTCGGAGTACGGGCGCGACCGCGCCTATCATATCGTGCGCGAGGGCACGGCCAAGGGCGTGGAGCGGCGCGGCAAGCGGCTGACCGGAGTGCAGCCCTACATCCAGGGCTTCAGTTGGCACGCCCCCTACTGGGGCACGCGCTACATCATCCAGCAGATGCAGGCCGCCGAGGACAGCGGGGCCGTGGGCTGGATCGTCTGGAACGCGCGGAACGACTATTCCGAGACTTGGAAAGCCCTGGCCGAGAGACAGGCTCAACGCGCCGGTAGGTCGGAATAATGAAATTTTTTCCAGTCGGCTGGGAAATATGTTCCCTCGGGGCCTGTAATATGCTTGAAAAAAGATTTTTAGGAGTATACATTAAAAACACGTTTTAAGCCGCGAGCCGGTCCACGGCCGGATCAACATGCTGTTATCTGTGGATCTCTTTATAAAGCATGATAATACCCGAAATGTGGCAACCTGGGCGTGGTGGGCCGTCCTGTGTCGCCAGGTCGATGACAAGCCGTTACCGACAGGAGGAGTAGAGAATGGCCGCGCTTAAAATCCTGGTGGTAGATGATTCAGCGACGATGCGAAGGATTATTGTAAACACATTGAAAAGAATAGGTTATGAGGACCTGATCGAGGCGGAGGATGGAGTTGACGCCTATGCCAAGCTGGAAAGCGAGGGCGGCATTAATTTCATCGTCACCGACTGGAACATGCCGAACATGTCTGGTCTGGAATTTGTAAACAAGGTGCGCGAGGGCAGTTTTAAGGAAATCCCCATCCTTATGGTGACCACCCGTTCGATCAAGGAGGACATCATCGAGGCGATGAAAGCCGGGGTGAACAGCTATATCGTGAAGCCTTTTACTCCTCAGACATTGAAAGAAAAAATCGATAAAATTCTCGCCAGCGTCTGAGACCCCTGAATGGATGACAGCATTCTCAAAAGCCAGGAGATCGGGAAGTTCGATCAGCGCCAGGACGGCGTCTACCTCTCGGTTTCTCCCGCCCAGAAGGAAAAGTACTCCTTCGATGATATCCGCAAGGAGATCATCCGTAAGGGAGTAGTCAATGCCGATTTCAACGTTATCCAGAAGATATGGGACGATGCCAGCGGCAAAGCGGTCAAGATAGCCAATTACTTCGAGCGCTACGACACGATCAAGGACAAGTACATCGACGTGTCGATAGCCGACAACCAGATGGAGGCTTACCTCAGTCTGGGAGTGCCGGAAGGGATCGAGGAAATCTCGGTCAACGACGTTCTTTACAAGCTGCTGGAAGTGGGGGTGGAGAAGGGTGTGGATGAGCCGCTCATCGCCCGCCTGATCAAAGCCCGCCAGCCCGTGCACAAGGCCGTGGTCGCCCGCGGCAAGCCCCGTCAGGACGGCCGCGATGCCGAGATCAAGATGCTGATCGACACGGACGAGACCCCCAAGCCGCTGATCATGGATGACGGTTCGGTCGATTTCAAGAACATCAACCTGATAAAAGTGGTGGATAAGGACCAGTTGCTGGCGGTGAAGGCCCCGGCCACCCCCGGCGAGCGCGGCTACACCGTGACCGGCCGCTACCTCGAGCCACGGCCCGGCGAGGATACACCCATGCCGCGCGGCAAGAACACCTGGTCCTCGGAGGACGGGCTCCAGCTTTTCAGCTCGCTGATCGGCAACGTGTACGTGAGCGACGGCATGATGCACGTGGAGAATGTCTACGTGGTCCGGGGCAATGTCGATTTCTCCACCGGCAACATCTCCTATCCCGGCGACGTTGTGATAAACGGCGACGTGAAGGCCGATTTCAGCGTGCACACGGAGGGCAACATCATCGTGCGAGGCACGGTCGAGGCGGCCGAGATTGTCTCCACCGGCGGCAACATCGATGTCAAGAAAGGCATCATCGGCACGCAGAAGGAAAAGAAGGCCAAGATCGTGTCCGAGGGCGCACTGCGGGCCCTGTTCATCCAGGAGTCCGTCATCTCGGCCGGCAAGGACATCGAGGTGGGCAGCTACATCATGAACAGCTCGGTCTACGCCGAGAACGAGGTGCGCGCCCTGCGCGACCGCGGCATGATCGCCGGCAGCAACGTGTTCGCCGGCAGTTGCGTGCGGGCCAAGAATATCGGCTCCATGTCCGACACCAAGACCTCGATCAAGGTCGGCCGGATCGTCAAGGATGAGGTCAACGTGAAGTTCCAGCAGTTGGAGGAGGAGCTGAAAGTCCTGGACGAGGAGGACAAGATGCTCCGCAAGCGCCTGGACTTCCTGGACCTGCTCAAGAAACGGCTGCCGCATTTCCCGGCGGACAAGGAAAAGGAACTGACCGATCTGCTCGACAAACTGAAAAGACTCGAAGAGATAAAGCAGGAAACGTTGCAGGACAAAGAAGACTTCCATAAAAAATTCGTCGACCAGTTCGACAAGGAACGCAAAATATACGTGCTTCAGACCCTCTGGCCCGGGGTGCTGCTCGGGATCAACGATGTCGTGAAAAAGGTGGATGCCCGTCAGCGCCGGGTGATGGCCATGCTGGAGGAAAACCAGATCGAGCTCAAGCGCCTGTCGATAAAAGAGGCTACCGGTGGAATGTCGGACATGGAGGACGAGGAAGACGAGGAGTAGGCCGGCCGCCTGAATTGAACGGAAGCAAGCCAAGGCCGGTGCGCCGGCAGGAGTCGAGCCGCGGTGAGTCGCTATACGGTGCTGCTTGTCGACAGTGAGGTGTTCAGCCGCGATCTGCTGACCAACCACCTGCGCCACACCGGGTTTTCGGTGTCCGCGGCGTCCGGTGTCCCGGAGGCGGAGAAGCTGATTGCCACGCACAAGGCCTTCCCGCTGGCGATTCTCAGCCTGGCGCCGGAGGAGAAAGCCGCCGCCCGTCTTACCGGCATGCTGCACGAGGCGGCCCAGGAGACGGTGGTCCTGCTGATCGCGCCGCATGCCGGCGCGGCCGAGTCGGAGCTGCTGGCCCGCACCGGGGCCTGGGACGTGCTGATCAAGCCGTTCCGCCTGGAGGAGGTCAAGGTCCGGCTGGCCCAGGCGGTGGAGGTGTTCGAGCTTCGGCGCAAGCTGCGCGCGGCCCTGGCGAAACTGGCCGAGAGCGAGGCGCGCCCCCGTCGCAGCCGTCCGCTGGAGCAAGAGGTGCGTATCCCGGAGATGAGCGAGCTGCTGGTGGAGGAATCCTCGCCGCCCGAACCCGGGGCCAAGGACAGCCCGGAGCGCCCGGTGCGGGATGTGCCCGGCTCCCAGGTGGAGTCCTCCTACCGCAGGCAGCAGAAAAAGCAGGAATGCGAGACGGACACGTTCGATCAGCTCAAGCGGCTGAGCGAGCTTTTCAAGGCCGGAGTCCTGTCGGAAAAAGAGTTCAACGAAAAGAAAAAGGAGCTTTTAGGCCGTATATGACCCTCCCCCCTCGTACAATCGAACCGGTCGGCGCCCCTGTTGTACCCAGACCGGTGGAAAGCTGCGTGAGCCTGGCCCTGGAAAAGGTGGAGCACGCTATCCTGGCCGTGGACTGCCAGCGGCGGCTGATCCTGTTCAACGAGGCGGCCGAGCGGATCAGCGGGTTCGCGCGTGGCGAGCTGCTGGGCCGTCTGTACGAGGAACTGCCGTTCAGCACGGACAACGGTGCGGGCGAGCGTGTCGGGGCCCTGCTCGAGGAACGTCTCGAAAGCCCCTGGCGCGGCGAGAAGAGCCTTCTTACCCGCGAGGGCCAGCCCCTGGCAGTGGAGGCCCGCCTGGAGGCGGTGCGCGACAGTGACGGGCGGATAGTGGGGGCGGTGGAGATACTGACCGACCTGTCCTCGATCAAGCAGTTGCGGGACGAGGTCTCGCGTTCGAGAACCTTAAGCGCCCTGGGAGAGATGGCGGCCAACGTGGCGCACGAGATTCGCAACCCCCTGGGCGGCATCGGCGGGTTCGCCGCGCTGCTGGAGCGCGACCTGGGGGTGGATGACCCGCGCCGCAATCTGGTGAAGAAAATCATAGAGGGTGTGGCCAGTCTGGACCGGATAGTTTCCAACCTGCTTATCTACACCCGTCCGATCAAGCCCAGCCTGCGGCGGATTGAGCTGGCCTCGTTCGTGGATGAGGTCCTGGCTTTCCTCGAGGTCGAGATCGAGAACCAGGGGCTGCCGATCGTTATACAGCGCGATTTCCCGGGGGACCGCCTGGAGGCGGAGATCGACCCGAGCCTGATGCAGCAGGTGCTGCTCAACATCCTGCAGAACGCGGTGCATGCGATGCGTGCTGCCGGCGGCCAGTTGACCATCTCACTGTCAAGGGAGGGCAACTGCGACGGGACGCGCTCGTTGCGTCTGGTGGTGGCGGACCAGGGCGTGGGCATGAGCGAGGACGTGCAGAAAAAGATTTTCAACCCGTTTTTCACCACCCGCGAGGATGGGACCGGGCTGGGGCTGGCCATCGCCAAGAAAATGATCCAGGAGCAGCAGGGTTCGATCGATGTCCGCTCGCAACTGGGAGCGGGCACCGAGATCGCGATCCTGCTGCCGCTCAGCCGTTAAATCAGATTGCCGGCGCGGCCCCGAGGCCGTCCGGAATGTGGTCTGTCGTGACCCCGTTGTCCGGCGCAACGGGCTGGGCTGTCACGGCGATATATTTTCCATTCGGGCGTCCGGAATGCATCTGACTCGCCCACCCGGAGAAATGCTATGGATTTCAAGCGTGTGCTGGTGGTAGATGACGAGCCGTTGATGCGGGACTTCCTGGTCGAAACGCTGCAACGCAAGAAATATCTGGTCGAATCTCTCGGTAACGGCGCCCAGGCGATCGAGAAGATGAAAACCGAGTATTTCGACCTCATAATCTCCGACATCCGCATGCCCGAGGTCACGGGCATGGACCTGCTGGAGTCGGTCAAGCGCCAGAGCCCCGAGACCGAGATGATCATGATCACGGCGTTCGGCACGATCGAAAACGCAGTGGAGGCGATGAAGCTCGGGGCCTACGACTACATCACCAAGCCGTTCTCGGCCGATGAGATCGAGATCGTGGTCGAGCGGGCCATGGAGCGCCAGCGCCTGCGGGACGAGAACCGTTCTCTGCGCAGCGACAACACCCAGCTTCGCAACCAGCTCAAGGACAAGTACAGTTTCAGCTCGATTGTCGGAGTGAGCGAGGTGATGCGCAAGGTCTACGACACGATCGAGATGATCGCCCCCAGCCGGGCCACGGTCCTGATCCAGGGCGAGAGCGGCACCGGTAAGGAACTGGTCGCCCGGGCCATCCATTTCAACAGCCCGCGCCAGAACCGTCCGTTCATCAAGCTCAACTGCGCCGCCCTGCCAGAGGGCCTGATGGAGAGCGAGATGTTCGGGCACGAGAAGGGCGCTTTCACCGGGGCGATCCGCACCACCAAGGGACGTTTTGAGCTGGCCGACACCGGCACCCTGCTGCTGGATGAAATCGGCGAGCTGCCGCTCACGCTCCAGAGCAAGCTGCTGCGGGTGCTGCAGGAAAAGGAGTTCGAGCGGGTGGGAAATCCCAGCCCCCTGAGCGTGGATGTGCGGGTGATCGCCACCACCAACCGCGACCTGAAAAAGGAGGTCGAGGAGGGGAATTTCCGCGAGGATCTCTACTACCGCCTGAATGTGGTGCCGATCTGGCTGCCGCCGCTCAGGGACCGCAAGGAGGACATCCCGCTGCTGGTGGACCATTTCCTGCGCAAGTACTGCGAGGAGAACGCGCGCAAGATCGCCGGGCTGGATGACGAGGCCATGGCGCTCCTGATGGTGCAGGAATGGCGCGGCAATGTCCGCGAACTCGAAAACCACATCGAGCGCTCGGTGGTGCTCTGCCGGGATGAGCTTATCGGGGCGCGGCATTTCCAGTTCGAGCACGCGCCTGTCACCAGCAGCGCCGGGTTCGGGATGGATGGGATAACGCCGGGCATAACCCTGCACGAAATGGAAAAGAGACTGATCCTGAGTACCCTGACCCAGGAGAGTAACAACCGGACGCGTGCCTCGGAGGTGCTGGGAATCAGCGTCCGTACTCTGCGCAACAAGCTTAACGAGTATGCAGGGGAAGGTATTCAGATAAAATAAACCTGGATACAGGATTCATTAACTCGGGAGCCAGAATGGAAAATACATCGGTCGACAGCGCCGAAGACAGAGAGAGCCACTCCCTGCTGCGTGTAAAGCAAGTTTCGAGAGAATTGGGCGAGAGCCTGGCCCGCTTCGATCAGGGCGATCTGCCAGTATCCTGCCGGGCGGCTATCAATGAAACGGCGGCTCGGGCGCATATACTCGTCAGCGAGATCGAGCGTTTCATCAGCAACGTGGTGTCCGATCTGGAATTATCGGAGGAAGAGCTTAAAAAGAGCTCGAAGAAAATCCTCACCCGGGTTTCCGAGCAACTGGAAAAAGTGACCGAGTCGACGCAGATGGCGGTCAACAGCGTGTTGAACCGTATCGACCAGATATGTGAGCGGCAGAACACGATTTTCGAGCAGATCGTAAACCTGCGGGAAAAACTGTCCGAACGGAAAAGTGAATCGGAGCCGGAATCCATGATGGAGGTCCTAAGCCGGATCGAGAACCTGGAAAACGAAATCCAGGGTGAGGCCTTCGAGATCATGAACGAGATGCAGTTCCAGGACATCACCACCCAGCAGATACAGCTGGCCCAGCAGCTCCTGGAGGAGGCCAAGCAGAAACTGCTCGATTTCCGTCAGATCATGACTGCATTCAGCGAGGGAGCCAGCAGTAACGCCAGGGAGCAGATGAAGGCGGCAAGGACCACTTTCGACCCTGGCGCGACCATGAAAGACCGCGATATCCGGCAGAAGCTGGCGGATGATGTGTCCTCGGATTTCAAGGCCCCGGGGGGAGACTGACAGACCGCGGTTCGGCCGCGTTTGGCTTGGAACAGAATCAGAAAGGGGTACGCTCAGGCGTGCCCCTTTGTCTTAACATCGTTATAAGGTCCTGTTCCGCTTTGGATTGACTTCCCGCTCGTTTCGCCCGCAGGCTCGCGGCTCTCCATCCGGTTGTCTATTTCTTGCCCGTATCGCCGGCCGGATAGTAGACCCCGGCATTGTCCCGGCGCAGGCTGCCGCCCGCCACCGCCGACTTGAGGTGCGGATAGAGGTTCTGCACTTTCGTGCCCAGCTGGCGGGCCAGCTGCGGGGGACGGATGCCGCTCGGCGCCTGCTGGACTTTCTCCAGGATTTTCTCTTTTATATCCATCATGCGCTTGCCTTTTGTCGGCGTGATCTCGATTGCCGTACCGATTTTGTTTTCGAGCAGGTCGAGGAGCTGGGAGACTCTTTCGGTCAGCACATTCACTTTTTCGATCAACTCGCGCTGGCTGCCGCCGGTCTGTTCGGAAATGTTCACATGGTCTCGCATGGTTTTGGCAAATTCTTCCATCCCGGTGAAAAAACCTTTCAATATATCCGACATTTAAAGCCTCCGGATTCAAAGTAAGCCGGTGTTGTGAAAGACAGCCGATACAAAACGGTTATAAATGTACTTCATTTAAGCATCGAATATACTGCCGAAACAGCCGCTTGCCCGATCTGACCCGCACTCCCGCTGCTATAGGCGGCGAATTAATAGAATTAATTAAAGATAACACAAATGAATTATTATTGCAATACTCTTCCCGGCAATATGTCATAAGCGTAAATGTATAATTAGCATATTTATGATTTCGGGTCGGGCAATTACGGGGGGAAAGTGAAGACGCACAGATATCGGAATACTTTTCCGCAGCGGAACCAATTGCCTGATCCGGGGCGGACTGCCCTGGGCAACTTGCTTTAGAATAACTTGTTAGGGGGTGGGCGGCACTGGCATGGATGTTGCTATTTTGCCGGCAGACTATCCAGGTTTGCGCCGGGACCCGGCGCCGGCCGCCGGCTCAATAGAGAGAAAGGACGCCCGAGATGCTCAACCAGTTCCTGTTCGAGCAGACCAACCTGCCGCTGCTGCAGAAGGGCCTCGACACCTACTCCATGCGCCAGAAAGCCTCGGCGCACAACATCGCCAATGTCAACACCCACGGGTTCAAGCGCGTCGAGGTGACTTTCGAGGACGAGTTGCGCAAGGCCCTGGACTACGACCGCGGCATCCGCGGCGAGCGCACCGATGACGCGCACATGAAGATCGGCGCAGGGACTCTGGACGAGGTCAAGCCCGTGCCCTTCATGCCCGAGGACACCGACCTGCATTCCGGGGTCAACAACGTGGATATCGACGAGGAAATGGTCCGCCTGGCCAAGGCCCAGCTCTCGTTCGACTTCGCTTCCAAGATGGCCAACCGGACTTTCTCCGCGCTGCGCAGCTCGATCCGCGGCGAAACCTCCACCTGATAGGCCGTAAGGGAGCCCGGACATGCCCCTGGAACGCATATTCTCCTCGCTCAACATAAGCGCCACCGGCCTGAGCGCACAGCGCCGCCGGATGGACCAGATCGCCCAGAACATCGCCAACGCCGAGACCACGCGCACCGAGGAGGGTGGGCCCTACAAGCGCAAGTTCGTGGTCACGGCCGAGGCCCCGGTCACCGTGTTCCCCAAGTATTTCGAGAACGCCATCCACCTCGAGCGCACCGACGGCAACCATTTCAAGGATGAGCCCATCCGCGACCAGATGCCGGTTCCAAGCGGCACCGAGGTCGTCGAGACCGCGGTGGACCAGTCGCCTCCGCGCCTGGTGTACGATCCGACCCATCCGGATGCCAACGCCCAGGGTTATGTGGCGATGCCCAACGTGAACGTGCTGACCGAGATGGTGGACATGATCAGCGCCACGCGCGCCTACGAGGCCAACACCACGGCGCTCAACGCGAGCAAGGACATGACCAGGAAGGCGCTCGAAATCTGAGCGTGACGGCCGCGCGCCTGTAGGCGGCGACGGCCCCGGGAGCTGTAATGAGAATTCTGCCCTATTTCAACGCGCAGCCGCAGGTCCAGAAAGCCTCGCTCCGAGCGCAGGCCGCCCGGACCGCCGCGGCGGGCCAGGCCCCGGCCGAGGCGTTCAGCCTGCCGGATGAGCCGGAGCGCGTTGCACAGACGCAGGCGGCCAAGGGACAGGACCGTTTCATCCCGGCCAGCCCGGTCACCGGGGTGGTCTACTCGCTGTCGAGCGAGGCGCGCTCGCGCCTGGAGGCCGCCGCTGCGGCCGCCCCGGAGGACCGCACCGCCGGTGTGGTCAAGTCGGGGCAGTACGGTTTCTACCGTCTGGACGGCCGTCTGGGCGGCGCCAATCCGGCGGTTAAAGGTGAAAAACTCGACCTTCTGAGCTGAGACGGCATAGCCCGAGGAGTTAAAGATGGCGGATTTCCGGATCAACCCCCTGCGGCCCGAGCAGCCGTTCGCACAGCCCAACGCTCCGCTCAAGCCCGGCACGATCCTGCCCGAGGCCGAGCGTGCCGGCGGCAGCCCGGTCGAGCCCACCGAAATGTCGTTCCGCGACACGATCCGAAATTTCGTGCACGATGTGGACGGGATGCAGAAAGACTCGGCCAAGAAGGTGCAGGATTTCATGGCCGGCGAGATAACGGACGTGCACGACGTGATGATGGCGGTGGAGAAAGCCGGCACCAGCTTCCAGTTGATGATGGAGCTGCGCAACAAGATGATGGACGCCTATCAGGAGATCAAGCGGATGTCGCTCTGACATCCCTGGCTTAAGATAATGTTCGGTATAACGGAGATGAGGCCGGTCGATGAATGAGTTCTTCCAGCAGTTCCTGACCCAGGCCCGCGATTTGTGGGGCAAGCTTTCGCCGAACCAGAAATTCGCGATGCTCGGGGTGACTTTCGCCACCATCGTGGGCATGATTTTCCTGCTCATCTGGGTCCAGCGGCCCAAGTACGAACTGCTTTATTCCCGCCTGACCGAGGAAGACGCCGGCAACATCGTCAACGAGCTTACCGCCAACAAGGTTCCCTACAAGCTGGACCAGAACGGCACCGCGATCCTGGTCCCGAGCAAGCAGGTGCCCGAGACCCGCCTTCAGCTGGCCGGCAAGGGGCTGCCCCGCACCAGCGGAGTGGGCTACGAGATCTTCGACAAGGTCAACATCGGCGTGACCGACTTCGTCCAGAAGATCAACTACCGTCGCGCCCTGGAGGGTGAGCTGACCCGCTCGATCGAGACCGTGGCCGACGTGGACAAGGCCCGTGTCCATATAGTCATCCCCGAGGAACGCCTGTTCACCGAGGACCAGAAGAAACCGACCGCCTCGGTGATGCTCAAGCTCAAGCCCTCGGCCAAGCTGAACGAGCAGCAGATCGTGGGTATCACCCACCTGATCTCCAGCAGCATCGAGGGCCTCGACCCCGAGAATATCACCATTATCGACTCCTACGGCAACATGCTCTCCTCGGTCCAGTCGGTCGACCCGATGGTCAAGCTGACCGCGCACCAGCTCGAGCTGCGCCAGCGCACCGAGGACTACCTGACCAAGAAAGTCCAGACCCTGCTCAACGGCGTCCTGGGCAACGGCAACACCATCGTGCGCGTCTCGGCCGAGGTGGATTTCAAGAAAGTCGACCAGACCATCCGCACCTTCGACCCCAACAACACCGTGGTCAAGAGCGAGCAGCGCAACGCCACGATCAGCACCGACAACAAGACCAATTCCTCGAACACGGATGAAAGCTCGATCACCAATTTCGAGATCAACGAGACCATGGAGCACGTGGTCCAGGAAAGCGGCAACATCCACCGCGTCACGGTGGCCGTTTTCGTGAACCAGCTCACCCAGATGACCCCTCCTCCCGGCGGCGGTGATCCCGTGCTCCAGCACGTGCCGCGCACCCAGGAAGAGCTTGACAACATTCGCGTAATTGTACAGAATTCGGTAGGATACGACCCATCACGCGGCGACCAGGTGGCGATCAACCAGTTCAGTTTCGACACCTCGCAGGTGGACCAGGAGCGCAAACAGCTGGAGGACGCCGAGCGGCGCGAGTTCTGGTACAGCGTGGCCCAGAAGATGCTGCTGGTCATCTCGATCCTGATCTTCGTGCTGTTTGCCCGCAGCCTGCTGCGCTCGCTCAAGATACTGCCGCCCAAGGAGGCGGCCGAGGAGGGCATCGAGGCCGCGGTGCCGATCGAGGAGGAAATCTCGATCGAGGCGCAGAAACGGGCCCAGATTCAGGAGCAGGTGATGATCTTTGCCAAGGAAAAACCGGCCAACGTGGCCAAGCTGCTTAAAACGTGGATGGTCGAAGAAGAGTCGGGGGATTAAGCATGGACCTCACCTACGAAAGCCTCAACGGTCTGCAGAAAGCCGCAATCCTGGTGGTGGCCCTGGGCGTGGAGGCCTCCAGCTCGATCTTCAAGAACCTGGGCGAGCGCGACATAGAGCGCCTGTCCATCGAGATCGCCAATATGCAGGACATCCCCTCGGCTGTGACAGACGCCGTGGTGGAAGAGTTCTACCAGATGGTGCTGGCCCAGGAGTATATCGCCCAGGGCGGCATGGAATACGCGCGCAGCGTGCTGGAACAGGCCCTGGGCGGCCCGCGGGCGGCCCAGATACTGGCCAAGGTCCAGAGCGCCCTGCACGTGTCGGGCTTCAAGCTGCTGAAAAGAGTCGACCCGGCCCAGTTGCTCAATTTCATCATGAACGAGCACCCGCAGACCGTGGCGGTGATCATGGCGCACCTGGATGCCAGCCAGGCCGCCTCGATCCTGGCCGAGTTGCCCGAGCAGCTCCAGAACGAGATCGTTTACCGTATCGCCACCATGGGCAAGATCAGCCCGGAGCTGCTCAACGACGTGGAAAAGGTGCTGGAAAGCCAGCTCGAAAGCGTGCTGGGCCAGGACCTGAGCCAGGCCGGCGGCGCGAGCACCGTGGCCGAAATCCTGAACCTGGCCGACCGTGCCACCGAGCGCAAGATCCTGGACAACCTCGTCCAGAAAGACCCCGAACTGGCCACCGAGGTGAAAAACCTGATGTTCGTGTTCGACGATATCCTTCTGCTCGACGACAAGAGCATGCAGCGCGTGCTCAAGGAGATCGACGTCAAGGACCTCTCCATGGCGCTCAAGGGCGCGGCCGAGGAACTCAAGACCAAGGTCTTCCACAACGTGTCCGAGCGCGTGGCCCAGTTGATCCAGGAAGAGATGGATTTCATGGGCCCGGTGCGCCTGCGCGACGTGGAGGAGGTCCAGCAGCGCGTGGTGGATGTGGTGCGCTCCCTGGAGGAGGACGGCGAGATCGTCATCAGCGGCAAGGGCGGCGCCGAGGACACCCTGGTGGAGTAACCGCCGCGGCCTGCGGCTGAGAACGGAAGAATGCGATGATAGTGATCAAGACAGGCAAGCCCCTTAGAAAGGTGTTCCTCAAGACCGGCGAGGAGATCGTCGCGCAGGAGGACGAGTTCCAGGAGGCGGATTTCGGCGCCCTGGAAAATGTCCCCCCGGCCGAGCTCTACGACCGGGAGGGGCTCGACCGCGCGGTCCAGGAACATCTGGCCGCCGAACGCGTGCAGTGGCAGGCCGAGACCGGGCGCCTGAAAGGCGAGGCCTTGGAGAAGGGCCGCGCCGAGGGCCGCGCCGAGGCCGAGAAGAGTCTGGCGGGACGGGCGAAAGTGCTCGGGGACCTGCTGGTCGCGCTTTCCGAGGAGCGGGAGAAAGTCCTGCGCGAGGCCGAGTCCGAGGCGGTCGATCTGGCCCTGGCCATCGCCCGCCGCTTCGTGGACCTGGCCGCCGAGACCGGCAGCGAGGTGATCAAGCAGTCTATCAAATCGGCGGTGCGGCTGGTGACCGAGAAAGACAAGCTGGTGCTGCGGGTCAACCCGGAGGACCTGGAAGTGGTCCGGGGGCACCAGGACGATATTATTTTCATCGGCGACGGGATCGGGCGGCTGGACGTGCGGGCGGACAAGCAGGTCCGCCGCGGCGGCTGCGTGATCGAAACCGGAGCGGGCAATATCGACGCGCGGGTGGACACCCGCATGGCCGAGATCGAGAAAGCCCTCAGGCAGGCGCTGTTCATCGAGCGCGAGAATGCGCAGGAGCGGGACGATGCCGCCGTCTCTGAGCACTGATACGACTGAAAGGCCTCTGGGCCGCTGTTTCCGCGCCCTGGACCACTGCGAGGACATAGTCCTCAACGGCAAGGTCAACCAGGTGGTAGGTCTGGTGATCGAGTCCATCGGGCCCTCGGTCTCCATGGGACAGATCTGCCGTATCCGCAGCCGGGAGGATGGCCGCGAGGACAAGGCCGAGGTGGTGGGGTTCAAGGATAACAAAGTTCTGCTGATGCCGCTGGGCAGCATGCAGGGGATAGCGCCTGGCTGCGAGGTGGTGGGCGACCGCTCGATGTTCACGGTGCCGGCTGGGCAGAAGCTGCTCGGACGGGTGCTGGACGGTCTGGGCAACCCGATCGACGGGCTGGGGCCCCTGGAACTGGCCGATTCGGCGCCGGTCTACCGCGAGCCGCCCAGCCCGATGGCCCGCGCCCGGATCAAGGAACCCATCGCCACCGGCATCCGCACCATAGACAGCCTGCTCACCTGCGGCAAGGGCCAGCGCGTGGGCATTTTCGCCGGCAGCGGCGTGGGCAAATCGGTCCTGCTGGGCATGATCGCCCGTAACACCGCCGCGGATGTGAACGTGATCGCCCTGATCGGCGAGCGCGGCCGCGAGGTGCGCGACTTTATCGAACGTGACCTGGGCGAGGCTGGCCTCAAGCGTTCGGTGGTCATCGTGGCCACCTCCGACCGCCCGGCCCTGGTGCGCCTCAAGGGCGCCTTTGTCGCCACCGCTATCGCCGAATATTTCCGCGACCGGGGCGAGGACGTGATGCTGCTGATGGATTCGGTCACCCGCATGGCCATGGCCCAGCGCGAGATCGGCCTGGCCGTGGGCGAGCCGCCCACCACCAAGGGCTACACGCCCTCGGTGTTCGCCATGATGCCCAAGTTGCTGGAACGGGCGGGCAAGCTGGAGCGGGGGAGCATCACCGGCCTCTACACCGTGCTGGTGGACCAGGACGACATGGACGAGCCCATCGCCGACGCCATGCGCTCGATCCTGGACGGGCACATCGTCCTGAGCCGCCGTCTGGCCTCGATGAACCACTATCCGGCTATCGATGTCCTGCCCTCGATCAGCCGCGTGATGACCGACGTGGTGCCGCGCGAGCACCGCACCAAGGCCCAGGCCATCCTGGAGACCCTGGCGGTCTACCGCGAGGCCGAGGACCTGATCAACATCGGGGCCTACCAGCCCGGGTCGAACCCGCGCATCGACCGCGCCCTGCGCGTGATAGACGCGGTGAACGCGTTCCTGCGCCAGGACATCAACGAGCACACCGACTGGCCCCAGACTCTGGAGCAGTTGGATCAGCTCTACGCACGCATCCAGCAGGCCGGCCAGGCGGTATCCGCCGAGGCCCAGGCCGCGCAGAACGCCGCCGGAGCCGGACGGGCCTACCGGGCCTCCTGAAGGCCCGCCTGAGAGTGAGGGGAGATGAAGCAGTTCCAGTTCCGCCTGCAGAAAGTGATGGAAACGACCATGACCCGCGAGGAAGTGCAGAAGCGGGAGCTGGCCGAGGCGTTCGGCCGGCTGCGCAGGTGCGAGGAGGAACTGGAGGCCATGCTCGAGCGCCTGGAGCAGCAGATCGCCGAGTTCGAGTCCGCGGCCGACCGGACTCACGCGGTGCGGGTCTCCGAGCTGATGAACTACAGCGGCTGGACCGAGGTCCTGGCCGGCGAGATTCGCGCGCAGCGGGTGCGTATCGAGAAACAGAACGAGGAGGTCCGTCTGCACCGCGAGCGCCTGCTCGAAATTACCCGTGACAAGAAGGTGCTTGAAAAACTGAAAGATAAAAAGTATGCTGAATTCAAGAAG
Source organism: bacterium (assembly GCA_021372515.1). Lineage (NCBI taxonomy): Bacteria > bacterium. The sequence continues at coordinate 7,251 of JAJFUG010000133.1, read as the reverse complement.
AAACTGCGCAACATGGAACAGAAGTTCATGGACGAGCTGAGCGTGCGCTCGTTCCACAACGGCAACGGAATCATGCAATAAACCGGCACAGGGGCCAGTGGAGTTATGACCAAGCTTTTACAGTTCATCGGAGGGTTCATCCTTTCGTTCCTGTTGATCGTCGGCCTTTTCACCGGCATCTTCTGGTACACCAAGGACTACACCGCGCCGCCCCCGCCGGGGGTCAACGTGGACAGCCTGATCGCGGCAGGGGTCTGGCCGGACAGCCTGTCGATGTACGCCAAGGAGCGTATCCAGATCGACCAGAAGAAAACTGAGCTGACCACCAAGGAGGAGGATCTGGCCCGCAAGCAGCAGGAGATCGAGCAGAACAGGCAGATGCTGGAGGATATCCAGAAGAAAGTGGGCGAGGCCTCGGCTGAGGAGGACTCGATCATGAACCTGCGCTACCAGGACCTGGCCGGACTGATCGAAAGCATGAAGCCCGCGGACGCCGGACGGGTGCTGGACAACCTGAGCGATTTCTCCTCGGCCAAGATACTGCTGCGCATGCGCAAGCGCTCGGCTGGCAGCGTGATGAACGCCATGAGCGCCGAAAAGCTGGCCAAGGTGAGCCAGTTGATCACCATGCTCAAGGAATGAGCGGAAGGTCCGGCGAAGACAGGGATATAAATGTAGGGGCGACCGGCGGTCGCCCCTTTTTTTGTTCACCGGGGCACGGTGTATCGAGCCTCTTAAATGAGTCCTTAAAAGCCCGGTAACTGTAGGGGCGGCCCCCTGTGGACGCCCGCGGCGATACGGGCAGGCACGGGCTTGCGTTTTACATGTAAAAACGTAGGGGAGGGTTTTAAACCCTCCCCTACAATTGTTTACGTCAGGCAATCTGCTTGCTGCGCCGCGCTCAGCCGATGGCGTCGTGCCCCTCCTCGCCGGTGCGGATTCGCACGCAGCGCTCGAGCGGAAGGACAAAGATTTTCCCGTCACCGATCTTGCCGGTGCGCGCCCCGGCGATTATCGCCTGGATGGTCGCCTCGACGAAGTCCTCGTTGACTGCGATCTCGAGGCGCACCTTCTTGAGCAGGTTCACCTCGTGGATCACGCCACGGTAGGTCTCGGTGAAGCCTTTCTGCTGGCCGCAACCGATGACGTTTGAGACTGTCATCTTGAACACTTCTTTGTCGAGAAGCGCCTTTTTCACCTCAGGCAGCTTTTCGGGCTGGATCAGGGCTATTATCATTTTCATCGGTCAAGTCTCCGTGTCAGTCGGTGAGGAAGATCTGGAACCCGGCGTAGCTTTCGATGCCGTGCTCGCCGATGTCGAGGCCGCGTATCTCTTCCTTCTGGCTGACCCGCAGCCCAACCGTGGCCTTGAGTACCCGGAAGACCACATACATGCTCACCAGGGTGAACCCCACCACCGCGGCCGAGCCCAGGGCCTGCACGGCCAGAAGGTGTGCGCCGTGGCCGGTCAGAAGGCCCTGGCTTTCATGGAACAGCCCCACGGCGATAGTGCCCCACACGCCGCACATCCCGTGCACCGGTATCGCGCCCACCGGGTCATCCACCTTGATCTTGTCAAGCAGCTGCACACCGTAGACCACCACCACTCCGGCGATCGCGCCGATGATGACGCTGGAGGAAAGCGAGATCCAGGCGCAGGGCGCGGTGACCGCCACCAGCCCGGCCAGCGAGCCGTTGATCGCCATGCTCAGGTCGGGCTTGCCGAACTGCCACCAGACCACCAGCATGCTGACCACGCAGCCGGTGGCAGCGGCCAGGTTCGTGTTCACCGCCACCTTGGCGATCAGGTTGGCGTCCATGCCGCTCAGGCTGGAGCCGGGATTGAAACCGAACCAGCCGAACCAGAGAATCAGCACACCCAGGGCAGCCAGCGGGATGTTGTGGCCCGGTATGACCCGCGCCTGGCCGTCCGGCGTGAACTTGCCGATACGCGCGCCTAACATCACTGTCCCGACCAGTGAGGCCCAGCCGCCCACCGTGTGCACCACGGTCGAACCGGCGAAATCCAGGAACCCGAGTTTCGTCAGCCAGCCGCCGCCCCAGACCCAGTGGCCGATGATCGGATAGACCACCGCACTGATGATGAAGCTGTAGAGAAGATAAGCGATGAACTTGGTGCGCTCGGCCATCGCGCCGGCCACGATGGTGGCCGCAGCGGCGCAGAACACCACCTGGAAGAACCAGTAGGCCAGGGTCGGCACCCCGGCGGTCAGCTCGGGAATGTCCTTGAGGAACAGGAAGCCACTGCCGATGAAACCGTTGCCCACCCCGTACATCAGGCCGTAACCGATGATCCAGTAGGCCAGCGAGGCCATGGTGAAATCCATCATGTTCTTCATCAGGATGTTGGCGGCGTTCTTGGCCCGGGTGAACCCCGCCTCCAACATGCCGAATCCGGCCTGCATGAAAAAGACCAGGAACCCGGTTATCAGGACCCAGACCGTGTTGATCCCCAGGGCCAGTTGGTCGACCGTATACTGGGGGTCGTCGGCCAGAGCCAATACGGGAAGAGCCAGACAGCAAAGGCCCGCCAGAAGGAACAGTTTTTTCTTCATCCATCCTCCATCGAACAGCGATTCCAGGGTGCCGATCAGGGTTTCACAGTTCCAAACTTTTACCGGACCAAAAGATAAAAGAACTCTATTTCCGGCCTGTTGCCCTTGAGTTACGATAGTTTTAATTCTGTGTTTCCGAATTGTTTCGCGTGCCTCCGTCCGGCCCCAAATCCGATTTCTGTAACGCGGAGTGGCCGGCAGGGTTATATTTAGGCACAGTAAGACTGCCGCATTGGCGGTGCGGTTGCCGCATTTCTGGCAGAGAGGGCCCGTTTGCGCGGAGGGCCGTCCGGGGCCGTAAAGTGTAATTGCTTAATAGTGCTGGGGATGCCGCTCATTGCCCCTGCGGGCACGCGGCTTGCCATTTTCTGGAACGGTGGGTCCGGCCCGCGGGTAAGCAACATTACGGTGGGCCGGGGAGCATTTGAACTCGATTATTACAGTAGTAAAGAAAGAATATTTTCTCGGGAGGCTTTATGCGATTTCTCGCTATGATGGACCCTCTATACTGGCTGCTGATCGGGCCGACCATGCTGCTGGCGCTCTGGGCGCAGCTCAAGGTGAAGTCGAATTTCAACAAGTACAGCCAGATCGGCACCTCGCGCGGGGTGACCGGCGCCGAGGCCGCCCAATTGGTGTTGGAGGCGGCCCATATCATGGACGTGCGGGTGGAGGAGGTGGGCGGTTTCCTGAGCGATCACTACGACCCGCGCTCCAAGGTGCTGCGCCTGAGCCCGGATGTCTACAACGGGCGGAGTATCGCCGCGGCCGGAGTGGCGGCCCACGAGGCCGGGCACGCGATCCAGCATGCACGCGACTACATGCCGCTGAAATTTCGCACGGCCCTGGTGCCGGTGGCCAGCCTGGGCTCCTGGCTCTCATGGCCCATAATCATGTTCGGCATGCTGCTGCACTCGATGCAGATGCTGCAGATCGGCGTGCTGGCTTTTTCGGCCATCGTGCTGTTCCAGATTGTCACGCTGCCGGTGGAGTTCGATGCCTCCAGCCGGGCCAAGAAAGTGCTGGTCAGCACCGGGGTGCTGGTGAGCCCTGAGGAGCGCGAGGGCGTGAGCAAGGTGCTGGGCGCGGCGGCCATGACCTATGTGGCGGCCACGATTTCGGCGGTGATGCAGCTGCTCTATTTCGCCATCCGCGCCGGGCTGCTCGGCGGCCGCCGCAGCGACTGAGCCAGTCTGTCAGACCTGTTCGGAACGCCGCCCGGGATTCTCCCCGGGCGGCGTTTTATATGTCTCACCGGCGGTAACTTATTTCAGTCCTGGACGTTATATGCTCAGCCGGTAAATGGTTTTTCTCCAGAACGAGAAGATAAGGCCTCTATATGTGCGAAAAAACTTGCAAATCGATAGGGGTTTTATATCTTACAATCCTGATGCCAGCATAGCTCTGCCGTATCAGAACTTCTGCTGTGCAAGTCCTCCGCTCCCCGTAATTCCCGAATTGCCCGGATCGGCTGAAACGTTAATCAAACACTAAAGGATTGCCCATGTTATACCAGAACCGTAAAAACTACAAAGACGAGGACTTTGAGCTGCCGGTGGAAATTGCCGGCGTTAAATGGCGTAACCCCTTCTTCGTCTCCAGCGGTCCCACGACCTCCACGCTTCAGCAGTTGATCAAGGCTGCCGAATGCGGGATCGGCGGGGCGAGCTGCAAGCTCACTTTCGACCCGCCGCCCTACATCAACCGCCGTCCGCGCTACGGCTGGGACGCCGACCAGCACCTGCTGTATTTCTCGGCCGAGAAGCGCCTGGTGCTGGAGGAGGCCCTGCGCCTGATCGAGGCCGCCCGCAAGCAGATCAAGGATTTCGTCCTGTTCTCGAATTTCACCTATTCCGAGGGTGGGATCGAGGGCTGGGTGAACATGGCCAAGAAATTCGAGGAGGCGGGCGCGCACATCAACGAGCTGAACATGTGCTGCCCCAACATGTCGTTCAACGTGGAGCTGGCCAAGGACAAGGGGGCCGAGAGCCACAAGACCGGGGCCAGCCTGGGCCAGCAGGAGCGTGAGATCCAGGCCATCATCCGGGCGATCAAGGCCGAGACCTCCATCCCGCTCTGCGTTAAGCTCACCCCGGAGGGCGGCCGCCAGGACATCGTGGCCCAGGCCTGTTTCGAGGCCGGCGCCGACATGGTCTGCGGCGTCGCCAACCGTCTGGCCCTGGCCGCCATGCGCGTGGACCAGCCCGGCAAGAGCACGATCAACCTGCAGGACGAGCAGGGCATGTACTGCATGAACAGCTACTGGATCAAGCCCCTGGCCCTGCGCGATGTCTACATGATGCGCAAGAAAGTCGGCCCGGCGCCGGCGCTTCTGGGCACCGGTGGGGTGACCACCTGGCGTGACGGTGTGGAGATGATGATGGCCGGGGCCGACCTGGTCGGTTTCTGCTCCGCCACGATCATCTACGGCTTCTCGTTCTTCCCCGAGTTCTTCCGCGGGTTCAAGAATTATATGCAGGAGATGGGGATCAAGCAGCCCGGCGACATGCGCGACAAGGTCATCCCGGCGATCAAGAGCGCCCCGGAGCTGACTATCTACGAGGGCTACGCCAAAAAGAAAGATGATAATCTGGCGGCTCCCTGCGACTACGCCTGCCCGCACCATGTGCCGGCCATGGCCTATGTCCGCCTGGTGGCGCAGGAGAAGTTCGAGGAAGCCTACAAGATGATCACCAGCAAGAACCCGCTGCAGCATGTCTGCGGCTACATCTGCAACCATCCCTGCGAGGATGCCTGCAGCCGCGGCCTCAAGGATGAGCCGATCCGTATCCGCGCGATCAAGCGTTTCGTGATGGACAAGGCCGCCGCCGAGGGCTGGCAGCCGAATATGGAAATGTCCCCGGCCAACGGTCTCAAGGTGGCGGTGATCGGCTCCGGCCCGGCCGGGATCAGCGCCGCCTCCAGCCTGGCCCGCGCCGGCTATGCGGTCACGGTGTTCGAGCGCGAGGCCAAGGGCGGCGGCATGCTGCGCTACGGCATCCCCGAGTTCCGTCTGCCGCGCAAGCTCATCGACCGCGAGCTGCAATGGCTGGGCAAGCTGGGGGTGAAAGTCGAGTACAACAAGGCCCTGGGCAAGGATTTCAGCCTGGCCGACCTTCGCGCGAAGGGTTTCAAGTCTGTCTGCATGACCGTGGGCACCCAGGCCGGTGTCACGTTGGGTATCCCGGGTGAGGATGCGCCCCAGGTCTACTCGGCGGTGGATGTGATCCGCGGCCACGCCGCTGGCAAGGCGCCCAAGCTGGGCAAGAAAGTGGTGATCGTGGGCGGCGGGTTCACCGCCGTGGATGTGGCCCGTATCTGTGCGCGCCTGGGCGTTGAGAGTGTCTACATCGCCTACCGCCGCACCAAGGATGAGATGCCCGCCGTGCCTGAGGAGGTGCTGGAGGCCGAGCAGGAGGGCGTGCGCGTGATGTATCTGGTGAGCCCGGTGGCCGTGGAGACCGAGGGCGGCAAAGTGACCGGCCTGCGCCTGAAGAGCAACGTCCTGGGCATGGCAGCCGACAACGGCGGCCGCCGCAGCCCGGAGCAGGTCGAGGGCGCCGAGTTCACCCTGAGCGTGGACACGGTGATCACCGCGGTGAGCCAGAAACTGGACGGCGTGGCCTCCGCTCTGGGCCTCGAGCTGACCCGCTGGGGCACCCTGGCCTATGATGAGTCCACCGGCCGCACCGCGGTGGCCGATGTGTTCGTGGCTGGAGATGCCGCCATGGGCCCCAGCACCGTGATCCGCTCGGTTGCCGAGGGCAAGCGCGCCGCGGTCTCGGTGGACAAGTTCCTGCGCGCCGAGAACGCCGTGCTCGATTTCGACCCGGCGTTGAGCGTGGTCGATCCGGTGGATGTGGTCAACCGCCGCACGGATATGCCGCTGAAGGATCGTGTGCCGGTGGAGGTCAAGCCTGCCGCCGAGCGCAAGCAGGATTTCGAGGAATATGAGGAAACTCTGAGCCAGGAAGCCGCGGTCGAGGAGGCCGGACGCTGCCTGAGCTGCGGCTGCGGCGTGGGCTGCCAGATCTGCGAGGAGCTGTGCATGCGTTTCGCCTGGAGCCACGAGGAGGGCAAGAAAGTGGAAGTTGATAAAGAAGCCTGCGTGGCCTGCGGCATGTGCTCTTTCCGCTGCCCGAACCACAACATCGAGATGGTCAAGGGCGAGCTGTCGCCCGCGCGGGTTGGGGCGCACTAAGGCATTATTCGGCAGGATGATAGAGAATGACCGGCGCGCCGGGGGAGCGATCTCCCGGCGCGTTTTTTTGTGGTGATGAAATTACGGACTTGTGTTAAACTTGTTCAATGCATTGCTTGTAATAACGAATAGCTTTCTTGATGCCGCTGTTTTGTTTGCGCTTTGGTTTTGCGTAGGGGCACGGTGCACCGTGCCCAACTTACCAATCCCATCGAGTCCGCCATGGATCGCAAAAGAAGAAGTGTCCGGCTGCCGGAATATGATTATGCCAGCCCCGGGGCATACCTGGTGACAATCTGCACTGCCGTGAAATCCGATCTTTTCGGGAATGTTTTGGCGGATGGGACGATGGAATTGAACGGCTGCGGGCGGATCGTGAGGGAGGAGTGGCTTCGGACTGCGGAGTTGCGAACTAATGTAGACCTGGATGAATATGTTATCATGCCCGATCATTTTCACGGGATTGTGATTTTA
>JAJFUG010000132.1 GCA_021372515.1 bacterium | reverse complement strand
ACGGGAAATGTTATTAGGTAAATGCTATAATAATACTTTGGTGTTAAAGGAGATATTTGATATGAATGTTTCAAAATATGACAAATGCAACAATTGGAAAACAGACAACATGAGAAAGACTTGACAATTATTCAGGGGGGGTAGAATTAATAAGAGCAATGAATAGCACATAAGCGTTGCGTAAACACTCAATAAAAAGCCCATACCGAATCAATCCGCCAAGATCTCCCCGGTATGGGCTCGTGTGGCAATCCCCTGGGGGACTGCTGATTAAGCATAACAGCATCCCCCGGGGATTGTCAACCTCTTTGTGTATGGGTGGTTACACCACGCGAAAGGAGGTTGGCATGGAGTAGAATCCGTATCTCTTTTTTGGGTGGATAATACTCTCGACACACTCCGGAGGAAAACAATGTACAGGTATCTTGGCTGTCTGTTGCTCGGTCTGGCTCTGCTTTTCGTCTCCTGCAAGGATGACTCGGACCAGTCGCTGGCCCCGTTGGCAGAGGAGAGCATGTCTCTGAGCGGCGCGAAGCTCACCGACGCGGAAAGGGAGGCCATTATCAAGGCCTCGCCCGATTACGGCAAATGGGTCTATCACGAGAACCTGGGCGCCTATATCGAGTTCCGCAAGCAGCACCGTCTGGATGAGGCCATGGGGGACGGCATCGTGGATAAAATGTTCGACCAGGCGGAGAAGCAGGGCCGGGAATTCTGGGGCCAGGCCAGGGGAATCACCCAGGCCGACTACGAGAAGCTGAAGGCCAAGAGCGACGACTGGCTGGCCGCGGCCTATGACAAGGGCGAAATCAGCCGGGAGGAAAAGGAGAAGTATGCCGGAGAGATTGATCTTATGCTCAAGAATTATCTCAATTTACCGAACAAAGCGAAGCGGTATAGCTCTGCCAGATTAGCCTCGGAGAACCCTCATCCTGTGGATGGAGCAAGGATAACGCTGACCGCTCAGGCCGATATCGCAACATATTATGGACCGGCTGTCAATTCCACCTTGAGGCTCCTTTATACAAGGCCGACCGGATACACGGATCGCAGATTGCACGATTTCCGGACCGAATGGTCAGTACCCACATCAGAAACCGCGTTCAATCGTCTGGTCGGCGGCGCCATTGCAGCTACCAACGGCGGCTGTTATGTACCAGACAGCAGTTGGACACCTTTCCTTACCGGGCTATATTCCCAGTCTTTCAGCGGTAATTATGGGAGCACCGGTTATAATGATTTTGGGACTCCTGCTCTCAATAAATGCTTCATGGCATCTTCGTCGTGGAGCTTTGTTGCTTCTTATATTTGTAACGTTGACCTGAATAGCCAGGGTACTGAGACTCTTCAAACGACTAATATTGCCTTTATTGATTATCCACAGAACGGCAACACGTTCATCATGGGCGGCAAGTGCGATGTACTCGGGAATGCATATTATAACATCTATGACTATAACAGGATGATAGATCTTTGGGCGGATTTTACGCAGGCGACTACCTACGAGCACTGGAGCGCGGACAAGGACGACGATGGAGACCTGGATGTTGCTGATATAATGCAGTTGGTGTATGTCCTTACCAATCCATCCATAACCTGTCACAATGATGTTTTCGATCCGTGGAATTAGCAGACAACAGTGCCGCCGCCCGGTGTCAAGCCGGGCGGCGGTCCTTGGGGGCGGAAAATGCGAACGAAATTTTTCCTGTTAATGGCTTTTTTCTGTTTAATCGATCTCCAAAACTCGATGGCAGAGGATGTCCGTGAGCTGGACCTGCATCAGAGCCGCCAGCGGAAACAGAAAGCCGCCCCCGTGCTTGCCGCGGCCGCGAATGAGCAGGTGACAGTGCTGGATTTCAAGGCACAGGTGCAGTTCCTGCCCGACAGCACCCGTCTGACCTGCCGCACCGATCTCACGATCCGTCATCTGAAGTCGGGAACAGAGCCCCTGTTCCTGTATTTCGACGCCCTGAGCCTGGATTCGCGGGTGGATTCGGTCCTTTCAGTGATCGGAATCGACTCGATGCAACTCTATGTAAATTATGGCGTAATGTTGATTTACCAGGGACAGGTCGAGGCCGGCCAGGTCGACACCCTGACTTTTTGGTTCAAGAACAAGACTGATTTTCGCGGCTACCGTCCCCTGTCTCAAGGCCCGGACCGGTTCTATCACAACTATTACGGGATTTTCTACTGGAGCCCGTTCCCGGCTGAACCGAGTTTCGCGGGGGCCTACAAAGTCTCGTTCGACATAACTGCGCCGCAGAAATATCAGGCCGTGGCCATGGGTGAGCTGGAGCGCACCTGGGAACCCTCGCCCGGACTCACGTGCTTTGAATGGAGAACGAAATACCCGGCCAAAGATACTCCGATATTTGTTGTGGACAAGTACCAGGTTAAAACATACGAACGTGAGGCCAGGCGTTTCAACATCTATCATCTCGGAGCGCCGGACAGCCTGCTCGACAGGCGGGCCGAATGGCAGTTCGAGGCCTGGAAAAAATATGAAACGTGGTTCGGCGGAATTGAATACCAGACGGTCAATATGGTTGAACTCACACAATGGAGTTCGCAAACGACGCCCTACTTTTCCTTGCCCGGGACGTTTTTCGTTCCCGAGGGGCATCTGGGCGGCGAGAACTATATTATCGGCAATTCTCCCTATCTGATGCAGAAATCTCAGGTCCACGAGCTGGCCCACCAGTGGTGGGCGCATCGGGTCTGGTCGCCGGAACACTTGTACACGATGGAGGGCTGGGCCGAGTATTCCGCCCTCCGGGTGATGTGGCCGGACAAGAACGAGCTTAAAAACCGCTATCGAAACAACCTGCAGAAAGCGTTGAAAACGATCCTCGGCACCGAAGCGGACCAGCCACTGGTCGATGTGCAACCCACGGAAGACAGGTCACTCTATTATCTGAAAGGCCCCTGGGTGCTGTATATGCTGGAATCCATGCTCGGGGAGGACGCTTTTATCGCCTGTCTCAAAGAATATCAGACTGGTTTTCCGTATCAGGAAAATTCATTGACGGATTTCTTCTCAATTCTGGAAAGAAGCTACGGCCGCGACCTGGGCTGGTTCAGGCGGGAGTGGTTTGAAAAGGCCGGCTATCCCCAGGTGAGGCTCAGGTCGTCCTATCGGAAAGATGGAGAAAGCCTTTCCGGGCGGCTGGTGCTCGAGCAGACCGACGGCCTGTTCGATATTCCGGTCGAGTTGGGAGTGTATCCACCGGGCCAGGCCGTTCCGGAACTGACGGAGATTCATCTGGCAGGGAAGGCGGACACGGTCACCCTGTCTCTGGCGGCGATACCCGATTCCATCCGCCTGGACCCCGGGGTGAAAACGCTGATGGATGTGACCTACCAGCCCCAGATGGCGCTCGCGCCACAGGGCGTGGCTCCGGGCGGACAGAGCCACCGGCTGGAACTCTACCTCGACAGCTCCTCGATCTATCGGGATGCCACCCTGTTTTACAGGGCCGGCGGCGCGGACTGGGATTCGGTCCGCATCCTGTCTCCGGGCGCGCCGGGCGGTTTCCTGGGGCTGGACCTGCCGCCTCAGAACGCAGGCGTGGAAGTGGAATACTATATCCGGGTGACAAACGGGAGCGGGCTTGAATTCAATCTCCCCGAGAGCGCGCCGGACAGCGTGGCCCGGCTTGAATTCAAGGCTCTTCCGCGGCCGGGACGGCGGGCGCTGGCGGGTTTCGAGCCGAGGAAAATGGACCCCCCGCTGACCCATCCCTCGGAAGAGGAAATATTCCCGGCGCAGAGGGCCGGGCTGCTGTGTTTCAACCCCGAGGACCTGAGCGTTTTCGGTATTCTCTACGGAGCGGGCAACCTCGCGCCGGTTGTGGATTCGGAGCAAAAGAAATGCTACTGTTACAACTGGTTCACCAACACGATCGATGTAGTGGACCTCGATTCCTGGGCCATCGAGCGAAAAATTCCGGTGCCGGAGGGAGTGTCGCTCGATTATTCCAGGACCCTCTACAGCCTGCTGGATGAGGATTATAACGCGCTGTACCTGCTCGACTGGGACTGCCTGTACCGGGTGGACCTGGCCAGCGGCGCTTTCAGGATTATCGCCGGACAGGAAGGGGGCACTACTTTCGCTATTGTGCCGATGCAACTGGAATTGTATCCGGGCAAGGACATTTTGTTGCTGAAGAACAGAAGCCTTGTGCAGTTGTATTCCCGCTCCGGCGGGGGACTGTTGCGTGAGATTGAGATGGACGGGACCAACGAGTTTCCGACACTTCTGAGCGATAGTGTCATGCTTACCGCCGAGTTGTATATCAATCCAACAGATTATTTCTCGGGAGACACGAGGCGGCGCTATCTGGTCGTGCGGCGCTACGATATATCCAGTGACAAGCCGGTTTTGCTCAATTCCTCTGTCAGCCGGGGGGAGTCTTTCTCTTTCCCGACCACGATGATACTGGGTGCCGGCAGCACGAAATTCCTGGATGGAGGAAACACGCTCGTGGCGGAGGTGGAGGACACTGTTACTGCGCTTTTGATCTGGGATTGGACCCGCACCGATTCAGTCGCCAGGTTCGCTTTCGATTACGAAAAATACCATTCGAACTCTGTCTACCGGAGCAGCGACAAGGGACGGCTCCTGTTCACCCTGTCAGGCGACCACAATTGCCTGGCCTTGATCGACCTTGACGCAGCGCAGGTGCGGGAGCCGTTCTATTCACCATACACCGGCGAGACTTTCAGCAGCCCACCCATGTACGGCACCCGCCTGATGTGGGTCATCACCCCGGCCGGAGACAGAGACACGGGAGATGTGGACGGTAACGGCCGGGCGGATGTTTACGACCTGCTCGCAATGTTGCACGCGCTGGGCAACCCTGGCGGCTCCGGCATTGCGAGCTTTGATCTCAACTCGGACGGCAAGCTGGATGTGTTCGACCTGCTCGGCCTGCTGAAATTGCTGAAATAGTTGTCCTTTTACCATGTCGACTGTCATTCCGGTTGCCGCGGTCCCCGCCATTGCGCCGCGGCCCGAAATGCGCTAATATTCTAAGTGTAGTCAACAATCAGCCTGCTCAGTTGTCGTGTAACGCCCGGTGCCGGGCGGCCAGGTTCACCGGAAGTCCGCGGCGGGCCGGGTCTGCGCGGCCTTTCGCTTTCCGGGCCGGAAAATATGGAGAAAATTTCTATGACCTTTGCCAAAGTCCCGGGCGCCACGCTCGAAAAAATGAAACAGGCCGATGTGCTGGTCCCCTGCCCGCTGATGCTGGACGACAAGGGCCGCATGCTCGTGGCCCAGCAGGAGCTTCTCACCCGTTATTACATAGAGGCCGGGGCCAGCGCGGTGGTGCCGGGCACCCACACCGGCCAGTTCGCCCGCGGAGATTTGGAGCTTTACGCCCAGTGGCTGGAACTGGTGGCCAGGATACAGGAGCGCCACGGCGACAGCGGACGCATGTTCCGTCTGGCCGCGGTGGGCGGGCCTAAGGGTTTCGAGATGCTGCGTCTGGCCAAAGCCGCCGGCTATGAGGTGGTGATGGTCGCCCCGACCGCCCTGGTGGGAAGCGACGGCCAGCCGCTGGACGAGGCCGATAGCCTGGCGCTTCTGCGCGAGATGGCCGCCCTGGTTCCGGTTTACGGGTTCTACCTCCAGCGGGCCGTGGGCGGGCGTGATTTCAGCCCGTCGTTCTGGGAGGGACTGTTCGAGTTCGCCGCCGGGGCCAAGGCCGCCCCGTTCGACCGGGGGCGCACGGATGACCTGATGTTCGCCGCGCTGCGCAGCGGTCGCACGGACGAACTGGTGATGGCCACGGGCAACGATGACTACATCGTGGGCGACCTGGCCCGCACCTGGGTCCACCCGGAGAACCCGGGCCTGCGCCTGCGGATCACGGTCGGCCTGTTAGGCCATTTCGCCAGCGAGACCCACGCCGCGGTGGGTCTGGTGCAGAAGCTAAAAAAGTGGCGCGAGCTGGCGGACCAGGGCCGCGGCGACGAGATATTGAGCCGGGACCAGCTCACCGAGCTGGCGGCGGACGTGACCGCGATGAACTGGGCCGTGTTCGACAGCATGGCCCTGCCGGGGTCGCCGCCGTTCGAGAACAGTGTCCATGGCATACATTACCGTCTGCGGCGCCTGGGCCTGATCTTCGAGCCGCAGACCGACATCCGCTGGTTCGGCCGTGGCGGCGCGGTGCGTATCGAGACCGGCCGTCCGGCCTTGGAGCGCGAGATCGATCTGGCCTACGGGGCGCGGGGCTACCTGACGGACGATTCCTTTGTGACAGCCGAGAAAGTGGCCGCCTGGCGGCAGGGCCGGTAAGGGCAAGGAAGGAGAGTTTTTCGCATGAGCTGGAACAATCTGGCGGACCTGGACTCGGTGGACCAGGACGACCTCAACGAGTACATGTCCCGCCCGGACGAGCGCGTGCTGGAGCTGATCGCACGCCGCGGCCGGGATGAGATAGTGATCTACGGCGCCACCGGCAAGTGGATGAGTGACCTGACCGAGATGGTGCTGCGCGCGGTGCAGATAACCGGAACCACCTCGCGCAAGGTCCACCTGATCAGCCGGTTCAGCACGGACCGCGAGCTGAAAGGGCGTTTCGCCCCCTACGCAGGCCTGTTCGAGGTGCACCGGGTGGACATGCTGCGCCTGAGCTATCGCGGCCTGGCCGGGGTGCCCGCGGACGCACGCTGGGTGATTTACGGCATCGGTTACAAGTTCCGCACCACGGAGACGCGCGAGGAGTACATGCGCCTGTGCGACATCTACGGCAAGGTGATCCCCTCGCTGATTTTCACCCTGCACCGCTGCGGGTCGGATATCGCGATGATCGGCTCGGGCAACCCGCTGCCGCTCACCCCGCTCGACCGTCAGGCCCGCGAGGATGCCTGGCTGATGGCCAAGCCGGGCAACATCTACGGCGAGTCGATCCGCAACAAGGAGGAAATCCTGCGCCTGGTGGTGGAGAGCGGTGAGGCGGACGCCTCGCGCGGGGTGATCCTGCGCGCCATGTACATGACCAATTTCACCTACGGCGGGCTGGAGCCGGTGATGCTGGCCGTGCGCGACGGGGCCGAGCTGGACCGGCGCAAGCTTTGGGCGTTCAACATAATCAGCCACCGCGACGCCAACATCTACGCGATCCTGGCCGTGCAGTCGGCCTCCAACCCGGTGAGCGTGCTCAACATCTCGGGCTACACCGTGACCCTGGACCGGGTGGCGGATGTGGCGGCCCGTCAGTTCGGACGGCAGCCGCGGCTGTTCGGCGCGCCCAAGCGTTTCCACCTTCTGGCGGATGACAGCCGCACCCAGGCGCTCTACGGCCCGCCCCTGGACTCGCTGGATGAGTTGCTGGCGGCCCAGGCGACCTGGATCGCGCGCGGCGGGCGCTCGCTGCACCTGGACCATAAGGTGGGCCTGGCGATCTGAGGCCGGATAAAAATGTGCAAGCGCGAAAGGCCGTTTCCCGAGGGCGCTCCGGGGGCGGCCTGTTTTACTGGCAGGAGATGAGGATTAACGCCAGTGAAAGATATTTTGCACTTTTCGCTCTATTCGTTATTATGTGAACTAAACGCGCTGGACAAGCTTACCTGTGAATGTCATGTTGCGGCAAAACTCTTTGAAAGGAATGAATTACTGGATTGCATCTAAAAATGACATCTTAATCGATTGCCGTGATCGGCGGGGAGGGGAAAATGGGTTCTGCGGCTGTTGCGACCGAAAAGCGGACTGTGCGGCCGGCCTGACCTGGTGCCTTTGGGTGATGCAGGAGGGCTGAAATGCAGGAAGGAAACAGGATGCTATGGTTGCATATGGTTCACATGGCCCTGGTGTTCTGCAGTGTGTCTATAAGTGCGATTATGGCGCCTTGTAACCCCCCTGCCTGTTTTGTTGCACCGGTTTGTCGACAGACACTTTCTCTATCAATGGCCCTGATGAATCAAGACCCGCCCGATTTCCGCCTCCGAATCCTCCCGCATTGATTGACCTTTCTCAGCCGGCGTTTTATTATCCATCCTGTACAAAGTTTTAACCCAGTTTACGGCTCAACGTGAGCACCCGGTCAGAAGCTTCTACGTGGACACCGTGAGACTTTCGACCCGCTTGCGCGTTCAATAGCTGGAGTCTGAGACAGTATCTTCAATCTGAGGCAGAAATTCGGCATCTTGTGGGAGAGGCAAAGATGAGAATCCGTGCGATGCTTTACGCGGCTTTGGCTGTGACAGTCGCCCTGGCCCTGGGTTGCACCAGCGACGAGGTGCTGGAGATTCCGTTCCCGCCCGGGATCGAGGGCCAGGACGTGCAGGTGAGCCTGGCCCTGCCCGCCGGCATGCTGGACAGCTCGGCGCTCTGGGAGGTGATCCCGCCCGACTGCAAGCGCGGCAAGAAAGCCTACGCCCAGCCGTTCCTCGACCGCTGGGGCCTGGAGCACGGCGACACCACCCGCTGGAAAGTTACTTTCCTCTGGGACCCGGCCACCGGCAGCAAGGGCAACACCAAATATTTTATCTGGCGCAAGTCGCGCGAGGACGTGGCCCCGCTGTTCAGTTTCCAGGATGACAGCACGAAGACCCTCACCGTGCTGCAGGAGGGAAAGCCGGTGCTGTCCTATGTCTACGGGATGAACCTCAAGGCGGGCATGGCCGCCGACCGCATCCGCTCCTGCTACGTCCACCCGCTCTGGGGCCTGGACAAGGAGGTGCTGACCGACGATTTCCCAGAGGATCACCCGCACCACCGCGGCATTTTCTGGACCTGGCCCGAGATACTGGTGGGCGACAGCCCGGACACGCTCTCGCTCTGGGACATCCGCGGCATCCAGCAGCGCTTCGAGAGCTGGTTCGAGCCGCCCAAGGCCGGGCCGACTTTCGCCTCGTTCGGGGCGCAGAACGGCTGGTACGCGGGTGACAAGCGCGTGATGGACGAGCAGGTGCGCCTGACCGTGTTCCGCGCCGGCGATTTCGGCCGGATCGTGGATTTCGAGTTTCGCTGGACCGCCCAGGACGAGCCTGTAAAGGTGATCGGCGCGCCGGAGGAGGACAAGGGCTACGGCGGGTTCGGCATACGCATGGCCCCGTTCACCGAGCCGGTTATCACCACCGACAGCGGCCCGCAGGCCGAGGACAGCAACCGTCAGCCGTTCGGGTGGGCCGATTTTTCGGCCCGTTTCGGCCAGAGCGAGAAAGCCTCGGGCGCGGCGATTTTCCCGGACCCGGCCAACCCGGGCTATCCCAACGGCTGGACATTGCGCCATTACGGCTATATCGGAGTGGCCTGGCCAGCCCTGGAGCCGTTCACGTTCCAGCCCGGGGCGCCGGTAACCATGCGCTACCGGGTCTGGGTGCATCGCGGGGACGTGGACTGGGGACGGGTGGCGAGCACAGGCAAGATCTCCCTGACTCCGATCCAGGCCCGCCTTCTGCAGGAAGCCCCGCCGGGGGCGCTGGAGAGCCAGACCTCCAACCCGGAGCGCAACCGGGAAGGCAAGTAGAGCGCTATTGTGTCAGGAATGAGAAATCCCGGAGGACACCGGTCCTCCGGGATTTTTTTCCCCCGCTGAGGACTATGAGCGCAACTGCTGGCGGGTGATACCATTCAAGGCAAGCGTGGCGGTTGCGTTTTTCTTGCCAAAATGGATAGATTGAATAAATTCTATCAAACTTGTGCTTGGCACCGGATTCGGAGACCCACGTGAAGAAACTGACGAAACAGATCGCGGAACGTTTTGCGCCGGGCTACGGCGATCCGCACAATATAGAAGCGCGCAGCCGGGTGGGCCTGCTCGAGGGCTGGGTCAGCATCGTGGTCAACACCCTGCTGGGCGCGTTGAAAATCTGGCTCGGCCTCGTCACCGGCAGCCTGGCCCTTATGGCGGACGCGTTCCACACCCTGGCCGATTCGGTCACCTCGGCCGTGGTGGTGCTGGGTTTCTGGCTGGCCCGTCAGCCGGCAGACCGTGAGCACCCGTTCGGCCACGGCCGGATAGACAGCGTGGCCGGGTTGGCCATAGCGGTGCTGCTGGCTGTGGTGTCGTTCGAGAGCGGCCGCGCCGCAGTGGAACGGATTGTCAACCCGCAGCCGGTGGAGGCCGCGTTCTGGGTGATAGCAGTGGTGGCAGCCTCGGTGCTGGTCAAGGAGTGGCTGTCGCGTTTCTCGCTGGAGCTGGGCCGCCTGATCGGCTCGGACGCCCTGGTGGCGGATGCCTGGCACCACCGCAGCGACGTGTTCGCCACCTCGCTGGTGGTTGTGGCCTTTTTCGGGGGGCGCCTGGGCCTGCCCTGGCTGGACGGGGTGATGGGCCTGGGGGTGAGCATATTCATCGGCTGGGCGGCCTGGGCCATCATCCGCCAGAGCGTGGGTCCCCTGCTGGGCGAGCCGGCCCCGGACGAGGTATACCGCGAGATCGGACGGATCGCCGCCGCGGGCGAGGGCGTACGCGGCGTGCACGACATCATAGTCCACCGCTACGGCCTGACCCACGTGATCTCGGTGCACATCGAGGTGCCGGGCGACCGCAGCGCAATCGAACTGCACGACACGAGCGAGCGGATCGAGGAGAACATCGCCCGCCGGTTCCCGGGCCACGCCGTGGTGCACGTGGACCCGATAGATTTCAACCACCCGCATTACGCCGCGGTCCAGGCCCGGGTGGCCGCCGCGGTGGAGAGCAGTCCGTACTGCGGCACCTACCACGACCTGCGGATCGTGGGCGGCGAGGAGCATTTCACGGTCATCCTGGACATCACCCTGAACGGCCGTCCCACCGAGTCTCAGATCGAGCAGTGCCGCCAGTCGATAACCGACAGCGTGCGGGGGAGCAGCTTCCCCCAGGCCCGCGTGCTGATCAACGTCGAGCCGCTTTTCAGCCATCCGGCCCAGAGCGTCTGAGAGCTGGCCTTGTTTCTCCACCCCGTTTGCAGATAATCTCTCCGCCCCGGTGCCGTCAACCCACCGCGCAGCCCTTTCTTTCAAGGTTGCGGTGGCGGGCAGCGGCGAAATAACGTATATAAGAAGTATTCTCAGGCTCTGTTTCAAGCTTTCTCTCAGACAGGAGCGAGCTATGTGGAATGGTCGTGTCAGGTCATTTTTTCCCCTGGCCCTGGCGGTCGTGGTGGCGCTGTCCGCGGCCGGCTGCGGCGGCGCGAAGAAGGAGCCCCTACGGCTGAACGTGGCCTGCGCGGCCAGCCTGACCGATGTGATGGAGGCGGCGGGCAAGGCCTACGCGGCAAAGACCGGGGTGCAGGTGGAGTGCGAGTTCGGCTCGAGCGGGGCCCTGGCGCGCAAGGTGGCCGGGGACGCGCCGTTCGACCTGTTCGTCTCGGCCAATCTCCAGTGGCTGAAGTTCCTGGAGGACAACGGCCGGGTGGATTCGGGCGCCGGAGTGCGCGTGGCGCTGAACACTCTGGTCTGCGTGGTCCCGGCGGAGGCCAAAGCAGTCCCGAGGTCGGCGGCGGAGCTGGCCGGCCTGGATAGAGTGGCCCTGGGCGACCCGGAGCACGTGCCAGCCGGAATCTACGCGCGCCAGGCGCTGCAATATTCGGCTGTCTGGGACTCGCTGCAGAATAACAATCGCCTGGTTTTGAGCCAGGATGTGCGCGCGGTGCTCGCCCTGGTGGAGCAGGGGGCGGTGGACGCCGGGATAGTATACGCCACGGATGCCCGGATGAGCGGGCGCGTGCGCCTGGCGTTCACGTTCCCGGAGGCATCCCACGACCCGGTGGACTACTACGCCGCGGTGGTGACAACGAGCGGCCACGCCGCCGAGGCGGCCAGGCTGCTCGAATTCATGCAGGGCGCCGAGTTCCGCGATATCCTGACCGGCTACGGCTTTTCACTGCCCTGAGCGCTTACCCGGAGCGAACGGATGCTGGGGATCCAGGAATCGGAATGGATGGCGGTGGGGCTGTCGCTGTTGATGGGCGTGGGTGCCACGGTTCTGGCCGTGGGGCCGGGAGTGGCCCTGGCCTGGCTGCTCAGCCGTCACAGTTTCCGGGGCAAGAGCGTGCTGGAGACAGTGGTGTTCCTGCCCCTGGTGCTGCCCCCGGTGGTGACCGGCTATACGCTTCTGATGCTGTTCGGTGCGCACAGCCCGCTGGGCCGTCTGCTTGACGCGCTGGGCGTGCGGCTGGTGTTCACCTGGGGCGGCATGGCCGTGGCCGCGGCGGTGATGGGCCTGCCTCTCTTGGTGCGCACGGCGCGCCACGCCATCGAAAGCGTGGACCCGCGCCTGGAGCAGGCCGCGCGCACCCTGGGTTGCTCGCCGCTGCGAACTTTCTTCACGGTCACCCTGCCGCTGTCCTGGCCGGGGATAGCCGCCGGGCTGGTGCTCTGCTTCGCCCGCGCCCTGGGCGAGTTCGGGGCCACGGCGATGCTCTCGGCCGGGACACGGGGCAACCGCACGATCGCCCTCGAAATATTCCGCCACTACCAGACCCCGGGACAGGATTGGGAAGTCCTGCGCCTGGCCCTGATCTCGGTGACCTTGAGCGCCCTGGCCCTGGCTGCGAGCGAGTACCTGATCGGCCGCTCGGCCGCAGCGCGCTACCGTGCCGAGCGCGGGAGGCAGGGATGATCGAGCTTGCGGTGCGCGTGCGGCGCGGAGCCTACAGCCTGGAGGCGGCCCTCTCCAGCCGCGCCCGAGTGACCGGGCTGATCGGCCCCTCGGGCAGCGGCAAGACCACGCTTCTGGAGGCCCTGGCCGGGCTGCTGCGGCCCGCCTCCGGGCGGATCGCGCTGGCGGACGGGCAGGTGTTTTTCGACTCGGCCCAAGGGATCGACATACCGGCCGAGCGTCGCCGCCTGGGGGTGGTGTTCCAGGAAAACCTGCTCTTTCCCAACCTGAACGTGCGCGACAACCTCCTGTTCGGCTACCGTCGCGTGCCGCCGGGCGAACGCCGTCTGGAGCCGGAGGAAATCTGTGCGCTGCTCGACCTGGGGCCGCTCCTTGGGCGGGGCACCGCCGGGCTGTCCGGGGGCGAGGCTCGCCGGGTGGCGCTTGGCCGCGCGCTGCTGGCAAGCCCGGTGCTGCTCCTTCTGGACGAGCCGCTCACCGGCCTGGACGCCGCCCTGCGCGACCGGGTGCTGGCCTACCTTCTGCGGCTGAAGCAGGAACTGGCTATCCCGATGATCTTCGTGAGCCACCGTTTCGCGGACATATTCTGCCTGGCCGACTCGGTGGCCCTGCTGGAGGTGGAGCAGGCCGGGGACGGCCGGAAGAGCGCGCGCGTGGCGGCACAGGGTGAGCCGCAGGCGGTGATCGCCGCGGCTGAGAAAGTGGTGGGGCTGGACCAGCTTGAGACCATTATCCCGGGCGCTCTCGCGGAGGCTGCCCCGGTGACGGACTGCCGCACGGTCCAGGCCGAGGGACTGAAGCTGCACGTGGCCCTGGACCACGGCGCCCCCGGCGCGCGCTGCTATGTCAGCCTGCGCGCGGATGAGGTGATCCTGGCCCGCAGCCGTCCGCCCGCGCTCAGCAGCCGCAATGTCTGGCCGGGCCGGGTGACCGGCGTGCGCTGCCTGGAGCATACCACGGTGGTGACAGTGGACGTGGGGATACCGATTGCGGTGGAGGTCACCCGGGCGGCGGTGCGCGAGCTGGAGCTGGCCCCGGGGGTGGAGGTGTTCGCGATTGTCAAGGCCCGCAGCCTGCGCACGGTGGTGCTCGGGCAGCCGGGGGAGTGAGCGTATCCTGTCGGAAAACGACGCCCGGAGCGCAGGGGGGAAACTCAACGCTCCGGGCTTTTTCTTTTCAACCTGTCAATCTCCGCTGTCTGAGCTACTCTAACAGCAGTGTCTGGTCCTCGTCGTCGGTGGGACGGTAGACACGGTAGAACGGGTTGTAGCGGAAGGTGTTCGAGCCGGACTTGAGGTTCACGCTGCCATCGACCGGGTACTGGCGCAGGACAGTGTCCTCGGCGGTCACGGCGACCAGGCGGCCGAGTGAATCCAGCGGGAGCCTGAGGTCATTGAACTGGATTGAGCCCTTGTAATCCCCGGCAAAGTCAGTCGATTGGCTGATATAGAGAGTCTTCGGAACCCAGTAATCGCCGCGAAACTTCATGGTCCCGTCGAACTTGAGCTTGCCGCCCAGGTACAGGTGCCCGTCGTCCGTGAAGTCGTTGTAGGCCAGCTCGAACTTGAACTTCACCCCGTCGAGCGTGTTGCCGGACAGCTCGGTGAAGCCCGGAGTGACGGCGTAGCCGTACATGTCGGCACTGACGCGCACGGTCTTGGTGCCGTACTCCGCATCGACCATCAGCTCGCGCGCGGCCTGGACATAGCTCCGGTAGACCATGCTGAAAATGTCCTGGCAGACCGTGTTCCGGGTCAGCTCGGAGACAGTCTGGTTGTCGCGGCTGCCGCCCATGGTCAGACTGCCGTCCAGGTTGTTCTCGTTATCCGGCGAGTTGGGGTTGTCGCTTCCGCCGCAGGCGACGGCGAGCAGGAATAAAACAGTTACGCTCAGAAAGGTCAGTCTCTTTTTCATCCGGGTCTCCGAAGCATAATGAGCAGCGGGTCGGAGCAATCTGCCTCCGGCCCCCGAGTCAACCGACATTGACTTGAATGTGCGAACATGGCTTCTGATTTACAAGGTTTTCCGCCTGGGGGGGCAGCCCGTCCCGGCCTCACGGCCGGGGCGAACGGTAATAGGGGTTGAACCGAATGCGCAGGTCCCCGTAGATCAGGGTCTGGCTCCCCTCTATGTTAAAGTAGCTCAGCTCCCCGGCCGAGGCGTAGACACTGGTGATCCGGTCAGCCGCGTCTATCGGCAGCCGCATGGAATTGTACTCCACCGCGCCGGTGTAATTGCCGGCGAACGCCAGGCCATCGGTCAGGACCAGCCGGAACTGGGTGACCTGGCCGCCCGCGGACCGGACAAAGCCCTCGGCCCCCAGCTCGCCGCCCATGAAGACGAAACCCGAGTCCGAGAAGTCGTAGAGGGTCATGCGGAAAGAGAAGTCGACCACCTGCTTGTCCGACTCCCGCATCTGCCTGTTCCCCGTAACCTCGGCATAGCCCGAATAACGTCCGCTGACCCGGGTGGTGAGCAGGCTGTCGCCGACTGTCTGGGGGCTGTTGGATATCCCGGCCAGGGCGCGACGGCTGAGGCCGTAAAGCTCGGAGTTCAGTATCTGCGCGACCGCCAGCTGGTTATCGGAGGAAACAGGCGTGTTCAAGCGGTCGGCGCCCAGGGTCAGGCGGCCGCCGTAGAGGGTGGAATTCGCTCCACCGGATGTCGGGTCACCGCGGCCGCTGCTGCATCCGGCAAGCACCACCGCCAGCAGCAGAACTGCCGGAAAAAGGGTGTTGCTTTTCACTCACTCCTCCGGGTATACATAGCCTCAAAAACAGTCCGTTCAGCCCAGGCCTGCATGGCTCCGCGGGGGTGCGCTCTACTGGCAGCCGCAATCCAGGGAATCGGGATCGACATAAACGTCCTTGAAATACGGCTTAAAATTAAATCTCGTATCCCCGCTTATCAAGGTCATGCTGCCCTGCTCCAGCTCCGGGTAGCAGTGAAGGACTTTCGCCGGGGCGTCGGGGCTGATTATCTGGTTGCAGGGGTCGATGGGCAGCCTCTGTGTTTCGTAGAGCGCCTCGCCGGAGTAGCCGCCGGCGAAAGCCAGGCCGCCGTTCAGGACTACCTTGACGCTGTACCTGTGCAGGCCGATCACGTCCATGTACCCGCTGCAGTCGACCTGGCCGCCCATGAACACGGCCGCCGAATCGGAATAGTCGAAGAAAGTCATCCGGACCCAGAAATTCTGGCCCGTGGTGTCGGGCTGATATGTCGTGGCGCCCTGGACCTGCATGTAGCCCGAATAGCGGCCGCTGACCCGCACTATGCCGAGGCTGTCCTCTTTCTGCGGCGTGTCGGCGAGCCCTTTCAGCGCACTCTGGTAAGCGCCGTAGATCTCTCCGTTCAACAACTGGCAGATCCTCAGTTTGTTGCTTGACGACACCGGGGTGTTGACCCGGTCCTGGCCCAGGGTCAGACGGCCGCCGTAGGCGGTGGCGTTCCGGTCGGAGGCAAGCGGGTCGCCGCGGCCGCCGCTGCAGGCGAGCGGGGCGGCCAGGAACAGGCAAAGCAGAGCGAACCGGACGAGCGTTGTTGTCATGGCCGGCCTCCCTGAAAAGGTTAAGGCGTCAGACACCCCGCTTGGGCGTTCCCTGCTCAATACTGCCGGTTGTGGTCCCAGGTCTCCAGGGTGAAGCCGAGGAAGAAATAGGTCCCCGGCGTGCCGGCGCCCTCGGTGAAACCGTAGATGTTGGGATCGTTGTTGAGCAGGTTGTTCACTCCCCCGTAAACTTCGAACGATTCGCTGAAACGCTTGGAGGCGAACAGGTGCACCAGCGAGTAGCCGTCCGCCCGGTAGGTGTCCGAGATTATCCGCGTGCCGACCGAGGCCAGGCGGACGCCCGTCTTGAACCTGCGCTTGGAGTCCTCCCAGCGCAGTTCGGCCGTGTTGAGCATGTCGGGCTTGTTGAGCAGACGCTTGTCGGTGGTCTTGTCCTTGGTCTGCATCACCGTGGCGTCGTCGCTGAAAACGATCCTGTCGGTCAGGCGGGCGCTGAGACTCAGTTCGAAACCGTGGCTCAGGGCCTTTTCCACGTTTCTGTACTGCAGCACCGGGCGCACCCAGGCGGGCGTGCTATGGCTGATCGCCGACTGGCCGAGGGTGTCGAAGCCGGTCTGCACCGGGTTGATCATGTCGGTCAGGTCGTTGCGGAAATAGCGCACATCGCCTTTGAGCTTCCAGTACTCGCCCTCCAGGCCGATCTCCCAGGAGTTCGATTTCTCGGCCTTGAGGTCGATGTTCGGCAGGACCAGGCTTTCCTTGCTCGGGTTCTCGATGTAGAGCTCATAGATGCTGGGTGCGCGCACGCCCCGTCCGTAGCTGCCCTTGAGCCGCAGCGGCTCTAACAGGCCGAGGGTGAAACTGGCCTTGGGGCTGAAAGTGGCGCCGAACTGGGAATGGTCATCCACCCGCGCGCCCAGGACAGTGAGGAACCGCTCGCGGGGCTGGAAAATGTCCTGCAGGAAAGCGGCGGTGTTGCGCACCTCGTGGTAGGTGGTGTTGTCGTTTCTCTGTTCCCAGCGGCTCTCGGCGCCCAGGGTCAGGCTGTTGCCCGCGGGCAGGTGCTGGGTCAGGCGGGTCTCGACCTGCTTGAGACGCTGCTCCAGGTTGTAGTCCTGGTCGCTGCCGGTCAGGGGGTTGGTCACATCGCCGTAGATTTCCGGGTCGATGCTGATGTCGGTGTTGAACTGGTAGTAGTTGCCGCGCAGGGTGAATTCGGTTCGCTCTGGGATGACGTAGTTGTACTCCAGGTAGAACGATTTGCGGTTGTCATCCGTGCGGCGCTTGCCGTCGCCCCAGTCGTATGGCCGCACACCGCGGCGCTTGACCAGGGATTTCTCGAAGCCGCCCTGGACGAGCTGGCGGCCGGTGAGGTCCATCGAAAGGTCCACTCCGCCCGAGCGCAGGTTCCTGCGGTCCCCGTCGGTCCAGGGCGTTTCCTTGTAGCGGTCGAACTGGCCCTCGTGGTCCAGACAGGCGAACAGGGAATAGCCGAGCTGGCCGACCCGCTCGGCCATGTAGCCCTTGATGAACGGGTTCTGGTCCTCGCCGTACTTGCTCTGGCCGTAGCGGACCGAGACCCCGGCCACCATGTCCTCGGGCGGTTTCTTGGTGATGATGTTGATCACCCCGCCGATGGCGTCGGAGCCGTAAAGGGCGCTGCTGGGCCCGCGGACGATCTCGATGCGCTGGATCATGGCGGTGGGAAGGTCATCCAGGTTGACATTCTCGCGCAGGCCGGCGGCCACGCGGCGGCCGTTGATCAGGATCAGGGTCTGGTTGGTGCGCAGCCCGCGCAGGCTGGCCGACAGGGAGCGCTCCTCGTCCCCCTGCAGGTAGAGGCTCTGGGCGTCCATCAGGGCATCGGCCACGGTCAGGGCGCCCATCTCCTGGATCGTCTCGTCGCTGATTATCTCCACGGCCGAGGGCACCACCTTGATGTCCATGGGGACGATGGTGGCGGTGACAGAGACCCGGGGCACCGAATCGCTGACCTCCACCGCCGGCAGGGGGATGATACTCTCCTTGAGCGCAAAACGGACCACCACGGCCTGGCCCTCGGGCACATAGACCCGCTCGGTGCGGGTCTCGAACCCGGTCATCCAGGCGATCAACTGGCAGTAGCCGGAGGGGACCTGCATGATCTCGTACTTGCCGTCACTCAGGGCGACCGTCCCCAGCTTGGTGCCGCGGATGGACACCTGAGCCCCTTTGAGCGGCTGGCCTGTTTCCGTCAGCACGGTCCCGCGGACAGTGCCGGTGCCGGCGGCTAAAGCCGGTGCGGCGATCGCTGTCAGCAGGAGTATCAGGATTCCACGCAGCATGGCGATCATCCCTCGCGTAAGACGTTGAAAGGCGGTTCGGGTGGACACAGAGGAACGTGTGAGCCGGTCCTGTTCTTCGGGGAGCTCGATTTGATCGAAATGCCTGGCTCGGGGCGACGCCTCGACATTATCGTCCGGCCCGGGAAGGGAGGTGGTTGTGTCGATCCGGACTTCGCCGCAGGCGCAATGCGGCTTTGCCGGCCGGTCAATCACAGGCGGGCGCCGGAACTAATTTTACCACTCATTCAAGAATACACGATTCGAAACGCGTGGTTCCAGTTTTTCTCTTTACATCGCAACCGGTAACAGCCTGCCGGTGAATTTTTTCCGGGTTTCGGGCGGACCTGGACGTGTGTTTCTGATGGGTACAGGGAAATGAGTTTTTGTACAGAAAAGCAAGGTGTCTTTCCAGATAGTTGAAACTTATCCGCTCTTGTAATAATATAAACACTCAATAGACCCGGTTCGCACCGGCCGTCCCCCCGGCCGAAGACTACAATCCACCGCGACAGACCAGACGGAACTCTATGACACTCCCGGGAAAACCATACGTGCCGCAGCCGGATGAGCTGCCCGAAGCGCAGTGGGCCGCCGGCATCCGGTCCGGGGACAGCCGGGCTTTCGAGGCCCTGTTCCGCAGTTGCTACGGCCGCCTGTTCCAGTACGCTGGCCGTCTGGTGCGCGACCCACAGACCGCCGAGGACATTGTCCAGGAAGTGTTTGTCAAGTTATGGGCCGGCCGGGTGGGCCTGGCGATCCACACCAGCCTGCGCGCCTATCTCTACACCGCGGTGCGCAACGGCTGTTTCAACCATATCCAGCACCTGCAGGTCCGCGAGAGCCGCCGCGATGAGATCCAGCAGGCGGCGGCCCCGGAGCCGACCCCGGACCAGGTGCTGGAGGCCCGGGATTTCGAGCGGGCGGTGGGCCGGGCGGTGGAGGCGCTGCCGCCGGCCTGCCGCGAGGCGTTCCTGCTCCGCAAGCAGGACAACCTGTCCTATGCCGAGATCGCAGAGCTGCAGGGCGTTTCGGTCAACACGGTCAAGACCCAGCTTTCGCGCGCGCTGAAAGCGCTTCTTAAGTTCATGCCGGGCCAATGATACGGCCGGTAAAAGGACGCCGGGCAGAGGGCGGTGATTTTTCTTCGCCGCTTTGTCACCCATGCCGGGCAAAGGACTGTCATTATATCCAGAGAGCCAGGGATGGCTCCTGTCCCTGAAACCGTTTTGCCGCGAAGGGGCGGAGGATGAAAGAGGATATCGAGTACGAGCTTCTGCTGCGCTACCTGCACGGGGAGTGCGATCCGGCCGAGGAAAGCCGGGTCGACCAGTGGCTCTCCGCGGACGGGGAGAACCATGCTCTCCTGGAAAGGCTGGCCGGAGTCTGGGCGGCGCCCTCCCCTGGCCTGCCGGCGCCGGACCTGGAGAAAGCCTGGACCTCGGTGGCGCAGAAAGCCGGACTCATCGAGGCGGCACGGTCCGAGAGCGCTGCGGACAACGTGCGGCCGCTCGGTACCCGCGCCGCGGGGTGGTTCACCGGTGGGAACAAGGCGGGACGCTGGCTGCGGATCGCGGCGGCCGTGGCGCTGCTGGCCCTGCTGCCCTACTGGGGAGGCCACCTGCTGACACGCCTGGGGCCGGACTACTCCGCGGCCGAGCTGAAGGAAATCAGGGTCGAGATGGGCAGGATGGAGTCGGTGGTCCTGGCGGATGGCAGCCGGGTCACGCTGGAGGCGGGGAGCATTTTCCGCTATCCGGAGAGTTTCAGCGGTGGCGAGCGCCGGGTCGAGCTGGAGGGCGAGGCCTATTTCGAGGTCGCCCCCGACAAGGAGCACCCGTTCGAGGTGCGGGCCACCGGGGCGCTGGTCCGGGTGCTGGGCACCAAGTTCGATGTCCGGGCCTGGCCGCAGGGAAGCTCAGTGCAGGTGGCGGTGCTGGAGGGGGCAGTCTCTTTCAGTCACGACCGTCTGTGGCGGAACGGCAAAGTGGTGGTGCACGGCGGCCAGTTGAGCCTGATGCAGCGCGGGGACGGGATCAGCCCGCCGGTCGAGGCCGATATCGCCCGGCAACTGGGCTGGCTCAAGCGGGAGGCGGATTTCGAGGGCGCGCCCCTGTCCGAGGTGCTGGCCTGCCTGGAGCGCTGGTACGGGGTAAGATTTGTCCTGACCGACTCGTCTCGCCTGAACGAGCGCCTGACTCTGCAGTTGGACAACCAGTCGCTGGGGAGCGCACTGGAATTGCTGGCCCTGCTGACCGAGCTGCAATGCGAGCAGAAAGCGGACACGGTGTATCTGAGCGCCGGGCCGGATGGGAAGCCTTAACGGGGTGAGGAAATATCAATGGAAAGTTTAATTAATGGAGAAAACATGTGGTTTACGCAGCGAAAGATATTCATTCTTATTCAAGTTTTCATATGTATTGCCTGTCATTCCCTTCTGGCCCAGAGCGACAGCCTGACAGCGGAGGTGGAGCGCTACCGGGGACGGGTGCCGGAGTCACTGTTCAACACGGTCTCGATCGAGCTGAAAGATGTCCGGTTCGAGGACGCGCTGAAAACGGTGGCCGACAAGGGCAAGATCCGGCTGAACTTTAACCAGGACCGTATCCTGAGCGACAAGAAAGTGAGCCTCAAGCTGGAGAAGGCCCCGCTGCTCAAGGTGCTGTTCAGCCTGTTCAAGGCCACGGGGACGGGGCTGGTGATCACGCGGGACGGGCAACTGGCCGTGGTGCCCTCGGACAAGCCGGTGGCCCGCAACGAGTACCGCAGCGCGGACAAGGCCCCCTCAAGCGCGATCAAGGGCGCCGTGCTGGAGGCCCAGACCGGTGCACCCCTGGCCGGGGCGAGCGTTGAGGTGCTGGGCACGCATATCGGGGTCACCTCGGCCGGGGACGGCTCTTTCACGATCGAGGACGTGCCGGTGGGAATCTACGTGCTGCGGGTCAGCCTGACCGGGTATAAGCCCTCGGTCATCCCGGACGTGGTGGTCCGCTCGGGCCGTGACGCCTCGGTCAATTGCGCCCTGACCCAGATGGTGTTCGAGATGGACAGCATCACGGTGAGCGGGAACTATTTCTACCAGTCGGAGCAGGAGCCGGTCAGCACGGTGGGGTTCTCGCACGAGGAGGTCCGCCGCGCCTCGGGTACGGCGGGGGATGTCAGCCGTCTGGTGGGTGTGCTGCCCAGCATCGCCAAGGTGGACGATACGGTGAACGGCCTGATCGTGCGCGGCGGCAACCCGGTGGAGAACGCGTTCTACCTTGACAACATGGAGATTCCCAACATCAACCACTACCCGGCCCAGGGCAGCAGCATAGGACCGATCGGGCTGATCAACCTGGATTTCCTGCAGGATGTCAATTTCAACGCCGGCGGTTTTTCATCACTCTACGGCGACAAGCTTTCCTCGGTGATGGAACTGAATTTCCGCGAGGGCAACCGGGAAAAGTTTCAGTCCCAGGTGGACCTGAACATGATTGGCCTGGGCCTGGTGGGCGAGGGCCCGCTGGCCGGGGGCAAAGGCTCCTGGATGTTCTCGGCGCGCAAGAGCTACCTTGACCTTCTGGTGGGCGCGATCGGAACAGGCGTGGCCCCGCGCTACGGGGACTACCAGGGCAAGGTGGTGTTCGACCTGCCGGGTAACAGCAGCCTTGAATTCCTGGGCGTGGCCGGGGTGGACCATATCAACCATAAAAAGGATTACGCCGTGGACAACGGCGATGATGACTACGGGGACGCGGACAACGTGGAGCACCTGTTTGGCGTGAATTGGAAATACACCCGGGGCGGTTTCCACAGCGAGACCTCGCTGTCGGAGATGTTCACCAGCTACAAGTATAAGTTCTGGGCCACCACGGATGACAGCCTGGAGGTGACCGACGGGACAAACGAGCAGGCGGTGGGTCTCAGGAATGTCAACACCCTGAGTCTCGGCCTGGGCCGCACCCTGCGTTTCGGGGTGGAGGCGCGCTCCATGTTCAACGACTATGATTACTACTTCAAACCCTATTTCGATCACTACGGCAACAACTATCCGGAGACAGTCATCCGCCGCAAGCTGAACGCCTCCCGCCTGGGTGCGTTCGCCAGCTTCACCTGGAGCGTGACCCCCAGCCTGGACCTGAGCCCGGGGCTGCGCCTGGAGCATTACACGGTCAACGGCCACACGCACTTTCAGCCGCGGCTGTCGCTTGTCTACCGCCTGAGTGAGCGGACCTCGCTCACCGCCGCCGGCGGGGTCTACCGTCAGAGCCTGCCGCTGACCCTGTTGTCGCAGGACCCGAAATACGAGAAACTGAACGATCCGGCGGCTTACCATACTGTGATCGGCCTGAGCCAACTTCTATCCGAGAACACGCGCCTGACCGTGGAAGTCTACGACAAGCAGTATCGCCATTTCCCGCTCGACCCGAGCCAGCCGGCGCTTTTCATCGCGGACGAGGGTGGCAACCGCACCTCGCTGACCGACAACGGACAGGCCTACGCACGGGGCGTGGAGGTGGTGCTGCAGAAAAAGTTGGCCCGCGACCTGTTCGGCCTGGTCAGCGGCTCGTATTACACCTCACGCTACCGGGGCTACGACGGGCGCTGGCGCGACCGTATCTACGGTAACCGCTTTACGTTCAGCGCCGAGGGCGGGTACATCGCGAGCAAGAAATGGCAGTACAGCTTCCGCTGGATCGTGGCTGGGGGAAGGCCCTACACGCCGTATGACCAGGAGGCCTCCAAGAGCCTCGACTCGGGGGTTTTCGATCTGGACCGGATCAACGGCGAGCGCCTCCCGGCCTACCATTCGCTGAACCTGCGCGCCGACCGGACCTTCAACTTCAAGAACTCCAACCTCGTCTTGTACTGGGACATCTGGAATGTCTACAACCGGAAGAACATATCCAGTTATTCCTGGAACGAAACTGAAAACCGTCAGGACCGCGATGACCAGTGGAGCTTAATGCCCATCTTCGGACTGGAATGGCAGTTCTAAACTCTGCAGCAACGCTGAAAACAAAGGGCCGCCACGGGCGGCCCTTGTTGTTCCAGCAGTAATCCGGAATATTCCACGACAGCATTCACTGGACCGTGACCGGCACGCCCCAGGAGGTGTTGCTCACCCCGTCGTTGTCCGTGCTGCGGGCCGAGATGACATGGCTGCCCGCGGAGGCGCCGCTCCAGTTGAACTCGTAGGGCGGTGAGCTGACCTCGCCCAACTTGGTCTTGTCGGCGAAGAACTCGACCCGCACCACTGAGCCGTCGTTGTCGCTGGCCGCGACCCGGATCGGGATGTCGGCCCCGGCGGCGAAAACGGCCCCGGGCGAGGGCGAGGTGACATCCGAGAACGGCCGGATTCTATAGCGCGAGCCTCGTCCCGAGACCACCATGCTCTCGGCGTCCACCACCTCGAAGTTCGAGCCGTTGATGGTTTTAAGCTGGTCAAGTTCGTTGTCGTTCCATTTGCGGCTAACCCCTCCGGAGAAGAACCAGTCGCCGCCATTGTCGGCCAGGATCATGCCGTATTTCTTGAGCGCCTGGGCGATCACCTGCGACTGGCCGGTTAGGCGGGAGATGTCGTAGCTCTTTTTGAGCCGCACCCGCAGGCCCATGGGCGGAAGGTAGGGGTCGGTGCGGCTGGAGGCATAGTGCGAGGCCGGGTAGACATAGGCCCGCCGGGTGACCTCCACGGTGAAACGGATGGCATGGTTGACCTCCCCTGCGGCCACCTCGTCGTATTGCACCACTCCGGGCAGCATCGGCAGGCCGGCGGCATCCACGCTGGTCCAGGTGTCCGGGCGCTGGGCGTTGGAGTTGAGGTTGAAAATCGCTCCGCAGCCTGCGCTCCAGCCCGGAGGGTTGGGGAAAACGCGGCCCAGTTCGTAGAGCACGCAGTTCGTCGAGTCGAGGATCAGTGAATGCCGGTCGCCAGTGGAGCTTGGCCCGCCCTCGATCAGCACGTCGTCTGGGACTGGATAGGGGCCGGGGTCGCTGTCGTTCGGGTAGGTCACCATTGTAATGGGCACAAGCGGCTGGTCGCCTCCCACCACGTTGTAGGGTATGGCGGACATGTCCGGATGCAGCGGGGCGCTACCGATAGTTCGGATAATGTTGTCCGACAGAGCGTGCACCGGGAAACCCTCGACCGGCTGGTTCCAGGGGTTGTCGGCCGGGAACAGCCGGCAGCCGCCCAGGGTGTGGACATTGGTGTTGCGCAGGTTGAGGAAACGGGTGCCCAGGGTGTCGCCTCCCGAGACCACGGTGAGGAACCCGCCCACGAAACTGTCCGGCGCCACGAACGTGGCGGCGGAGGCCCGCACGGACAGCAACTCGGTCTCGGCCTCGCGCAGGTACAGGCGCAGCGGCGCCGAGCCGTGCAGGTTCTGGAAAGTGAGCGTGACCGTATCGCCGGGCAGGGCGTGGGCCGGGGACACCTCGACCAGGCTGGGCGGGCCCCAGTAGACCGCCTCGGGCGCCAGCACGCCGGCGAGCACCTTGAGCAGGGCCAGCAGGTCGAACACGCCGATTGCGCCGTCCGCCGACTTGTCCACGTTGGCCAGGACACGTTGGCGCTCGGTGGGGGCTGTGGCCCCGCCCAGGATCTTGAGCAGGTCCAGCAGGTCGAACACCCCCAGCACACCGTCGTCGTTGACATCCCCCAGCCAGGAGGCGCCCGCGGGCGGCGCCGCGGCGGCTTGTTTCGCCGCATGTGCGGCCGGGCAGAGGCCAAGCAGAAGGAACAGGATCAGTACAGGAACGGTTTTCCGCACTTATCGGCTCCCGGTCGGGGTGACATGGATAGTGGCTGAATGGTTCTTAATTAAAACCAATTTAGCCCGGCTCACCCTTCAGGTCAAGCTTCCGAATTACAGTCCGCCCGAATTTCACGAAAATCAGCGGCTTTTCAGGACCAGCGTGCAGATACGCTTGCCGGGGAGGTCCACCTGGGCCTTTTCCCCGGCCATATGCACGGCGGCGCGGTTGTCCGGCGCTCCGGCCAGGGTGATACTCTCCGCGCCGGTCAGGCCGGAGCCGGAGGACAGAAGCGCCCGGCAGGCCGCGGCGCGCGGGTTGAAAAAGCGCACCGCCAGGCCTTGCGGCATTTCCTGCACCGCGGTCACCACCACCGGGCCCTCGACAGCGAGGAACGAATGCTCACGCGGCAGTGCGCCGGCCCTCTCGCGCGCCACATAGAGGTCACGCGGCAGGAGGGTGGCGCTGCGCGCCGCGCCGCCGACCCGCTGGCCGAGCAGACAGAGACGTTCCACCGGCACGGGGCCGGAAAGCGGCAGGATATCGTAGCGGAACTCGTGTGGGCCCTGTATCTGTCCGCCAGGGTTGTCGTCGGCGAACACGGCCTTGCGGAAAGAGCGCAACAGGGTCAGGGCCAGGGGGCGCTGCGGGGTGTCGAGCACGGCGCACTCGGGAAGGCCGCGGGCTATCACGGCCAGCCCCGCGGCGCCATCGCCGAACGCGGTCCAGCTTTCGCGCGGGACAGTCTCCACTGCCAGTTCATCGCGGCTGTCGTTGTCCGCGGGCAGGGCCACGGGGCGCTCGACAATGTCGAACGCCGAGTTGGACAGGCTCGCGCCGCCCTTGACCCCGGTGGGAAGGAGCACGCGCAGACGGTGGTCCAGGACGTTGTTCTCCACCCGGGTGCTGACCTCCAGGCGGTCCGCGCCGCGGCGCAGGGTGATGTCGCTGATTATGCGCAAAGCCGCCGTGCGCTCGGAGCGCCGCATGTCGCGGAAATCGAACTCCGCGGGCAGGTTCATGGTTAAATCGATCCGCAGGGTGGAGCGCGCGAACCCGTCCTCCAGCACCGAGATATCCGCCCCGCAGGCGCTGGACAGTTGCACCCGGTCGTTGACCGCCACTCCGTGGAACCAGCCGTCGCCGATATCCGCGCAGTCCTCGAAAGCGAGCAGGCCGCTGTAGGTGCGCCCGCTGCGCTTGTCGGTGACACTGAGCGTGCCGCCCGGCTCGGCCCGGACCAGGAGGAACTCGTTCTCGATGGCGCCGGAGGCGGCCTTGAGGCTGCCCGAGTAGCGCACCGGACCGGGCGCGGGCTCCACGCTCAGCGTGGTGTAGCCGAAAGCCGGAACTTTGAGCTGGCAGCAGACCCGCACCAGGTTCCGGGGGTCCCACTCCGGGCCCTGGTAGCGCTCGCGGCGGAAACCCTCCCGGTTCTGCGCCTGACCGCAGAGCTGCCAGGGAATTACGGCGCCGTCAGGCCCGCGCAGGATGAAAGCGAACTTGCGCTCGTAGCCGAAAAACTCCTCGAACGTGGTGGCCCAGTCGGTGGGCAGACAGATATCCAGATCGACCGGCTCATCCAGGGCCGAGGCGGTGGGGTTGAACACGGCCATGAACAGCGCACTCTCGGGAAGCGGGGTTTTGGGCGCGGCGGCCTCGGCCAGGGACTTGAGCGCCGCGGCGCTCAGGTGGCTCGAGATGCCGAGCGACTGGTCGAAGCGGTAGAGCATGTCCTGGTGGATCTGGTCGATCGAGCAGCCGCACATACTGTCGTGGGGATGGTTCTCGAGCAGTTGTTTCCAGGCCAGACGCAGGTAGTCCGTTGGGTATTCCGCGCCCAGGGCCAGGGCGGCGAAAGCGCTGAACGGCTCGGCCCAGAGCGTGAGCTCATCCTCGCACCGCGCGTTTTTCTGCTTGAGGTGTATGCGGCTGGAGAGCACGCCCGGTATCAGTTTTCCGTCGCGCTGCGTGCGGCAGCTCATGCGCAGCTCACCGGTCACGCTGCGGGTGATCTTGCCGCGCTCGGCCAGCAGGTCGCGCATGTAGTCGGCCGGGGTGGAATGGACCACCCGGATGCCCTCGGCGGCCAGGCGCTCATTGGCGCGGGCCAGGACCGCGGGCATGCGCGGCTCGATCTCGATGTGGTCGCGCCCGTCGTACAGAAGCAGCGTCCCCGTGGCGCTGCGGGCGGACTCGGCGTGGACAAACCGTATCAGGCGCTCCAGGGCGCTGTCGGGGTCGAACGGCGCGCGGCCGAAATCGCGCACCCGGGCCTGGAACGTGGTGTAGCCCTCCGCGCCGAAACGGTAGGTGGGCACGGTGGTGCCATCCGGGGCGCGCCAGTTGAAACAGGCCGTGTCGACCCCCACCGGCGCTCCGCGCCAGACAAAGGCCACCGGGCAGCCCATCTGGTCCAGTATCTGCGGCATCTGGCCGGTGTGGCCGAACTGGTCGTTGACAAAGCCGGGCCAGACAGTGGCAGTGGAGCCAAGCTCGCGGCAGAGGTCAGTCCCGAGCTGAAGGTTCCGCACCAGGGACTCGCCCGAGACCAGCCACTCATCCGGCTCCACGTACCAGGGCCCGGGCAGGAGCCGTCCCTCGCGCACGTAGCGCTCGACCAGCTCGCGCTTCTCGGGCCGCACCTCCAGATAATCGAACACCGGGATTGCCTGGCCGTCGGTCACAAAGTTCCGGAACTGCGGCTCCTTCCCGAACGTGTCGAAAGCCTCATCCAGCAGCGAGACCAGGCGCATGCGGAAACCCTGGAACGGCTCGTACCACTCGCGGTCCCAGTGCGTGCTGGCGATGTAGTGGGCGGTGCGCGCCGGCGGGGTCTGGGCCGGAGCGGCGAGAGCAACGATGAGGATCAGGCTGAACAGGCAGAGCGAGAGGCGCGTTTGCATTACGGTCCTCCGGGAGCGGGGAAACGTGGGTGGAAAAGCGCATTTTCTATCGTATAGACGGGCAATGTCTGCGAGGAGCAGTCTGCGCGGATCAGTCTTTCAGCGCGGCGGCCACAGAAAAGATAAGGCTGTCCCCGATTTGCCGCCAGGGCGCTTTACGGCCGGTCAGAAGCGACTGGTTCAGCTCGATCTCGATCCCGGCGTAGCGCTCGGGGAACAGCCGCCGCAGCGCCGTGACATGGCCGTCCGACACGCCGCGGTAGGGGTAGTTGAAGCGCACGCGCAACTCCGGCAGGGCGGCGGCAAGAGTGGCCTTGAGCTTGCGGCAGAAAGCTTTCTCCGCCGCGCGGCGCGGGTCGTAGAGCAGCCCCAGGCCGGCGTTGCGGACCACGCCCTCCAGAGCCGGGGTGAAACTGTGCACGGACAGGTGCAGCACCTGCTGCCCGCGTTCCAGCGCGGCTCGGATTTCAGACTCCACCGCGTTGCGGAAGGGCAGATAATGCTTATCTATCAGGCTCTTTTTCTGTGATGGTCCAAGAGCGCTGGTCCGGTCGGAGAAAAGGCGCGGGTGGTGCAGGCTGCGGTTGAGGTCCACCAGCAGGCGAGTGTTGGTGGAATAGAACAGCGGGGCGCCCAGGGCCGCGGCCAGCTCACGGGCGAGCGCGAGCGCGCCCGGGTCCCAGCCGCGGTGGCTTGCCAGCAATTCACCGCAGCCGGCAAACAGGGCGGCCCAGGACCGGGGCACGGAGTTGCCGCCGTGCTCGCAGGTGATTATAACAGCGGTCTCAGGGCAGGAACATTGCGCCGTGGTCGAGGCAGCGGCAGAGCTCAAGGTAGACCTCTTTGAGACGCTCGCGGCGGCAGTCGCCGTCCAGGGCGGCCAGGATGCGCCCGGACAGGCAGCCGCGCCGGAGCAGGACTTCCAGCGGCTTCTCCCAGGCCGGGTCGTGCTCGAAGCCCGGTAGGCAGAGCGCGGCCAGGTGGTTCCAGAACTCCAGGGCGGTCACCGGCCTATCCGGATTCAACCCGAACAGGGCCAGGTAGCCGCGGTCCGCGATCCGGGCGGCGTGTCCATCACGGATCACCTCGCGGAAAAGCGTGGCCAGGGGCTCCACCTCCCAGCGTTTCTGAGCCTCTGGGTCGATCCAGTCTTCCATGGAAAGCTTTTTCAGGACAGCACAGATCAGCGCGGCCGCGGCCAGGTCGGCCGGGGGGCACTCCTGGAGGTCGAGGACGCGTATCTCGATTGAGCCGCGGTCGAAACGGGCGATGGCCCCGCGGGAGTTGAGGAACTCTTTCTTGAGTATGCCCGCCGGGTCGAACGGGG
Organism: bacterium; assembly: GCA_021372515.1. NCBI lineage: Bacteria > bacterium. Next base: position 14,939 of record JAJFUG010000132.1, on the reverse strand, counting down.
CGATCTGGGCCAGCATGGGCTGGTAGATACGGCTTTCGTATTCCGCCTCGGAGAACGCGGCCTCGGGCACGATTTGCCCGGCCACGGCGGGAAGGCGCTCGGAGTTGTGGCAGTAGACCTCCATGCGCGAGTCGAGCCAGCCGGTGGGGCGGCTGTCCAAGAGAGGCGAGCTGGCGGTCAGGGCCGGCATAACGGGCAGCAGAAGCCGGATGGCGGCGTGCAGGCGGCCGAATTCGTTATCCCCGCTGAACGGCAGGTTGATGTGCATGCTCTGCAGGTTCGACCAGCCGTGGCCCTTGCAGCCGAAAATGCGGTCGTAGGTCTGGTAGACCTCGCTGTACTCGTGGGGCCAGAGACGGGTCTGGGTGTGGGGGTCCATCCAGGGATGGGCCGCGCCGGGCATCAGGCGCGCGCCGAGCGGCGCGGCGAGTTCGGACGCGCGGGCCACGTTGCGCCCGAAAGCCCCGGCCAGGCCGGAAAGCGCCGGGGCCGGGCCGGCGGTCTTGAACTCCAGCACGTGCAGCACCAGCTCGTTGGACCAGTCGATCCGCTCCAGGCCCTCGGCATCACCGGCCAGCTCACCGGCCTGGGCGGCCAGGAGCTTATCGGCGACGGGCAGGACCTCCAGGCTGTCCCGCCCGACCAGCATGTATTCCAGCTCGACCCCGAAAGCCTGGAACAGGTGGATGGGGCTCGCGTCGCTCAAACCGTGGCGCTCCCCTGCTTGCGGGTTTCGAGGCGGCGGAGGAAGACCTCCATGATCCGGATGTAGAGCTCCTCGTCCAGCACCTCGTCCTCCACCCCGGCATCGATATTGGGATTGTCGTTGACCTCGATCACGTAGACTTTGTTGCCGATCTGCTTGAGGTCCACCCCGTAGAGGCCGTCGCCGATAAGGTTGGCCGCCTTGAGCGCGGTGCGGACCACGCCCTTGGGCACCTTGCCCATCGGCAGGGTGTCGAAGCGCCCGTAGACATCGTTGCCGCTCTTGTCCTTGCCCACGATCTTCCAGTGCTTGTGGGCCATGTAGTAGCGGCAGGCAAACAGGGGCCGCCGGTCGAGGATGCCGATTCTCCAGTCGAAATCGGTGGGCAGGACCTCCTGGGCGATCACCAGCTCGCTTTTTTTGATCAGGGCGCGGGCCTCGCGCAGAAGGCTTTCGCGGTCGGAGGCCATCACCACGCCCTGGCTGAACGAGCTGTCGGGCTGCTTGAGGATGCAGGGCAGGCTGAACTCCTCCAGGAGCTGATCGTAGTTCTTGCTGTGCACGATCAGGGTCTTGGGCGTGGGCACACGGTAGCGGCTGAGCAGCTCGGCCAGGTAGACCTTGTTCGAGCAGCGCAGGATCGACTCGGGGTCGTCGATCACAACCAGGCCCCCGGCCACGGCCTTGCGGGCGATGCGGTAGGTGTGGTGGTCGACGTTGGTGGTCTCGCGGATGAACAGGGCGTCGAACTCGGAGAGCCGGTTGGAGTCATCGCGGGTGATCAGCTCCACGCTCATCTCCAGCGATTCGGCGGCCTTGATGAATTTCTTGATCGCTTTCTGGTTGGAGGGCGGGCGCTTTTCCTGCGGGTCCTGCAGGATCGCCATCTCGTAGCGCGCCACCGGGCGCTTGGGGATGACCAGTTTCTTGCCGCCGAAGAACTCGCTGAACACCTGCTCGGCGAATTCGCGCTCCTCCAAGGGGATTTCCTTGACTCCCAGAGGACTGACATTGACCAGCTGCCACTGCTGGGCGATGAAACTGAAATCGGCGCGCAGGAACGGCGTGGGGAAATACTTGAACAGCTTGGAGCTGAGCTGTTCGAACCGCTTGTCCGGCGAGCGGCCGAAATAGATGTTGACCGAGGTTTTCCTGGCCTCGCCGACATCGCAGCCGGCCAGGGTTTTCTGGATCAGCTCGTCCATCTCGTCCGAGGCGAGGCGGATGATGCCGACCGATTTCATGTCCTGAATGGTGGTGACGCTGGGCACGGGCTTGTGGCCGCGGGCCTCGGCCAGCAGCGAGACATAGTAGCCGATGGATTGGTAACGGTAACTCTGGCAGATGTTGAAGACCTTGTCGCCCTTGAGTACGGAGTAGAATTCATCGGCCAGGTAGGAGCGCGCCGCCACCGGGCCGATCCCGTCCACCCTGAGTGGGAAATCCTCGGGGTTTTCGATCACTACTATAACCGACACTTAATGCCTCCCTCGCCTTTGCCTGCTCGGGGTGATCACCAGCAGGTTGGCGTCGAATGTCAGGATGCCCAGCATGATCGAGCAGATGAGGTGGTTAAGTTCGACCTCGTAAATCTGCGTGTCGCTCACCGGGTTGGGCATCAACGGGTCCGCCACGCGCGCGGTTTTTTCTTCCATGTTGTAGCCGCAAAGCACCACGAAATGCCCGACCGGCACCCCGCGGATATCGTCGTAGATCATCCGGTTGCCCTGCTCGATCTCGCGGGCCGTGCGGTAGAGATAGGTCGAGCACAGGCCGGTGAGGATCGGGGTGTCGTGCTTGAGCAGTCGCCGGATGAGCGAGGGCTTGAGGTCCTCGAAAGTGATCCGTCCGCCCAAGCCCAGGAAACGCAGGTAGGCCTCGGAGGCGAAACGGATTTTCTTGCCGCTCTTGTGCTTGATCTGCTCGTTCAGCTTGGCGCTCAGATCGACTTGCGCCGCGGACCTGAACCAGGTGGGGTCGAACACCTTAACGTCGTACGTGTACAGCGTGGCGTCATAGCCGTTCTCCAGTGCGTGCAGCCCCAGCAGCACGGCCAGCGTCCCGCCGTCAGCCAGCTTGGGCACCTCGCGGATGACCTGCATGAGGTTGCGCTCGTCCTCGTAGTAATTGTATACGGCATGCAGGCAGGTCGGGCCGCAGGTGATGTCATCCGGCTGGGGCAGTATCTCCATGTGAATTGTGTTCTGCATATCGGTTGTCCGTGAAGTTGAATACAGGCCGAGGAAAGCACACCGTTAAATATAAGCGAGAACTGGCCGTGGGAGGAAATTTTTCGGGCAAAAAGGGAGGCAGGCGAGGCAAAGGAGGCGGCCTTTACGTCCAGATGCCCGACGGGCGCGCCTCCGGGGCGGTCGGACGCCGCGCGGGGCCCGGCCCGCTGCGACGGCGGCCCGCCAAGCCGTTAGAGAGCGGGGTTTAGAGCCTCTATTCTATTGCAAATACGGGCGCGGTGGAATAAAATCCATTCGAACCCGTGACCCCAAAAAGGAGAAAACATGCATTCCACCCGGACAGACCTCAAGTATGCCCTGGCGTTCCTGCTCCTTCTGACCGCCGGCTGCGTGAACGCCCAGTTCAATCCCGCGCCCGGAGCACCGAGCTACCCCGCCACAAGAAACGTGATGGTTCTCAAGGGCATCCCCGAGAAGCCCTACATCGAGCTGGGCGAGATAACCGCCCGGGGCCAGGACGAGCACAGGATGCTGGAGCGCATCCGCAAGCAGGCGATGGAAGTGGGCGCGGAGGCGATCATCCTCACCCCGACCCAGACCCGGACCAGCGGCATCAAGGAGCAGCACCAGGGCCAGTTCGCCACCACCGAGGTGCTGATGCGGGCCATCGCGATCCGGTTCAAGGCGAATTGAACGGCAGGGGGAGATGAGAAATCTGCCGGCAGAGAGGCAGGTTGAAGCGCAAGAGGAAAACGGAATATATGCCTTTTCAGCCGGAATCAAGTTCCGGGCTGTATCTGTTAACGTATAAAAACTAAATAGATTCCCCGCCTCGTGTACCCGCGTGCCAGGCTCTCCGCATAACTGTGCCTGTAGAAATTCTAATGTTCAGCAAATTTGAGTGCAACATACGGCCGTTAACTTGCCTCCGTGTGGTCGGGTATTCCGCAGAACTTCGGTACGTGCGACTGTTCGTTCGTTCCGGAAGGGATGCGGATTGATTTATAACCATATCCCGGAGGCGAAATGCGCAGTGTCGAGTCTGGTTTGCGGCGCTTTGTCGGCGTCGCGTTGTGCCTGTTCCTGGTTCTGCCCGCGGCTGTGATGGCCCAGGGGTCGGATGTGGCGCTCAAGAGCGGCCGCGGGGTGATCGCGGGCCGGGTGGTCGGCGAAAGCGGCGCCCCCCTGCCCAGCGCCCAGGTGTTCGTGGAGGGGACCTCCTACGGCGCGGTGGCCGACCTTCAGGGCTACTACCGTGTCAGCAACGTCCCGGCCGGCAACTACAAGCTGGTTGTGACCTATGTGGGCTACGACCGGGAGAGCCGCGAGATCACCGTGGGCGCGGGCAGCACCTCGGCCCAGAATTATCAGCTCAAGTCGATAGTGATCGAGGGTGAGAGCATCGTGATCGAGGGCGGGCTGCGTCACGGCCAGGCCGAGGCCCTGACCCGCCAGAAGAGCGCCGACAACATCAAGAACGTGGCGGCCGAGGACCTGATCGAGGCGTTCCCGGACCCGAACACGGCCGAGGCTTTGCAGCGCATTCCCGGCGTCTCGATCGAGCGCGACCAGGGTGAGGGACGCTACGTGCTGATCCGCGGCATGGAGGCCCGGCTGAACGCCATGACCGTGAACGGCGAGCGCCTGCCATCGCCCGAGGGCGATATCCGCACCGTGGCGCTGGATGTGATCCCGGCGGACGTGCTCTCCAGCATCGAGGTGATCAAGGCCATCACCCCGGACATGGACGCCGACGCGATCGGCGGCTCGGTCAACCTGATCACCAAGAGCGCCATGGACTACGACAAGCCGGTGGTCAAGGGCAGTTTCTCCGGCGGCTACAACTCGATAGTCGAGGACGGCATCTACAAAGCCGGCATCACCCTGGGCAACCGTTTCGGCGCGGAAAAGAAACTGGGCCTGCTGGTCAGCACGGATTACTACAAGTCGAACAAGGGCTCGGACAACAACGAGCTCGCCTACAGCGTCGAGAATTTCGGCGGACCGGACGTGAAGGTGCTGGAGGACTACCAGCTCCGCGACTACGTTATCACCCGCGAGCGCTTCGGGATCAGCTCCACCCTGGATTTCCGTCCCGATGACCGCTCGAGCTATTCGGTGCGCGGCTTCTTCAACGACTTCGACGACACCGAGAACCGCCGCCGCCTGCGCTACCGCCCGGGCAAGGGCGATATCGAGAGCGCCACCAGCGCCACCGGCGCCACGGTGGAGCGCGAGCTGAAGGACCGTTTCGAGCAGCAGCGTATCGTGGGTGTGATCGGCAGCGGCCAGCACAAGCTGGACAAGGTGAATGTGGACTACCAGCTCTCCTGGACCTGGGCCCAGGAAAAGGAGCCGGGTAGTTTCTACAGCACCTTCCGCCAGAAGAAAGTCAACCTGGACTGGAGCGTGGCCGACCCGGATTTCCCGGTGTTCAACGTGACCAACGGCAAGAACCTGTTCGACAACGAGGACTGGGATTTCAGCTCATTCTCGCACGAGCACAACGCCACCCGCGACCGGGACATCACGGGCAAGCTGGACCTGGAGCACCCGTTCAGCTTCGACGGCGGCACGGGCTCGCTCAAGTACGGGTTCAAGGTGCGCAACAAGGACAAGAACCGGGTCAACGACGTGCGCTACTACGACTGGGCCGGGGATGAGGATTTCACCCTGGCCATGGTGGCGAGCGGTTTCGAGGGCAAGGATTTCCTGGACGGCCGCTACACTCTGGGCAAATTCCAGGGCCCCAAGGAAGTGCGCAGTTTCTTCGGCCGGAACTACGGCAGCTTCGAGTACCTGCCCAGCGATTCCCGTCTGGACACCGATCCCTCCAATTACGAGGCGACCGAGAACATCTATGCCGGCTACGCCCAGTCGCGGCTGAACTGGGGCCCGAGCATGCTGCTGTTCGGCCTGCGCGTGGAGCGCACCAACATCGATTACACGGGCTACGACGTGGAGACCAACGAGGACGGGGACTACCTGAGCACCACCCGTCTGAACAACACCAACAACTACACGAACCTGTTCCCGATGGTGCACTACCGCTACAAATTTGACGAGAACACCAATTTCCGCGCCTCGTTCACCACATCGCTGGCCCGGCCGGACTACTATTCCCTGGTGCCATACCGGATCAACAACGTGAGCGACACCGAGATGGAGATGGGCAACCCCGCGCTCAAGCCGACACAGGCGATCAATTTCGACCTGATGCTGGAGCACTACCTTCGGCCGATGGGCGTGGTCTCGGGCGGGTTTTTCTACAAGGACCTCAAAGACTACATATACAGCAGCGTCTACACGCAGCGCGGCGGAGATTTCGACGGGTACAAGATCTATCAGCCGCTCAACGGCGACAACGCCACGCTCTGGGGTTTCGAGCTGAACCTTCAGCACCAGCTCACGTTCCTGCCCGGGGCGCTCAACGGCCTGGGCCTGTACGCCAACTACACCTACACCGACTCCAAGGCCAAATTCCCCGGCCGCACCGGGAACGACGCCAGCCTGCCGGGCCAGGCCAAGCACATCGCCAATTTTTCGCTCAGCTACGAGAAATACGGGTTCGCCGGCCGCATCTCGATGAACATGCACGGCAAGTACATCTCCGAGGTGGGCGAAAGCAGCGATTTCGACCGCTACTACGACAACCACACGCAGTGGGACATCTCGCTCAGCCAGAAGATACATCCTAAGATATCGCTCTACATGGACATGCTGAACCTGGGCAACGAGCCGCTGCGCTACTACGAGGGTGTCACCGCGCACCCGGTGCAGCAGGAGTTCTACCGCTGGTGGGGTGACGCGGGCGTGAAGTTCGAGCTGTAATCCGGCAGCGGACGACTGTCATCGGCCGTGTCCCGCGCGGGGCACGGCCGGTCCATTAACAAGGAGCTTGCCGATGAAAAAGTATCTGAGCTTTTTATACCTGCTTCTGACCGTGGCGTTGTTCGTGCGTTGCGGCGGCGCGGCGCAGCCGCAGGGCGCCGGCGCTCAGGCGGCGGCTGCCGATTCCTCTGCCGCCACGGCCAGGAAAGTGCTGGCCGAAAGCTGGATCAGCCCCTGCACGCCGGGCGACAACATCGACTCGCCGGCCCTGTGGCGCGCCCCGGACGGCGCGGACTGGGTGATCTGCACGGCCAAGAGCACGGATGAGCTGGTGGTGTACAACGGGGCCGACGGCCGCGAACTGCGGCGCGTGGGCGCCCCCGGCGAGGCCCCGGGCCGGATGCGCCGCCCCAACGGCGTGGCGGTGATCGATGACCTGTGCGTGGTGGTGGAACGCGACAACCACCGCGTGCAGGTGTTCGGTCTGCCGGCGTTCAACCCGCTGGGCACGTTCGGCGCGGCCGAGCTGATAAAGCCCTACGGGCTGTACGTGCTGCCCGCCGCCTCCGGCGGCTACCGTCTGTACGTGACCGACAACTACGAGACCGCCGAGGGGAACACCCCGCCTGACTCGGCCCTGGGGGCGCGGGTGAAGCTCTTCAGCCTGCGCGTGGAGAGCGGGGCTGTCAAGGCGAACCTGGAAAAGTTTTTTGGTGAAACCAATGGCTTGGGCGTTCTGCACGTGGTGGAATCGATCTGCGCCGACCCGTCCTCCGGGGTGCTGCTGGTGGCGGATGAGGATGCAATTTACAACGATATCAAGGTTTACGACCTGGAGGGAAATTTCAGCGGGCGGGTGATCGGCCACGGCCTGTTCCGTTACCAGCCCGAGGGGATCGCCCTGTACGAGAGCCCGGACGGCGGCGGCTACTGGGTGATGACCGACCAGGACATGCAGAACAACACTTTTCACGTGTTCGGGCGCAAGGATTTCAAATTCCTGGGCTCGTTCGGCGGCGAGGTGACAGCCAACACCGACGGCATAGCGGTGACCAGCCGGGCTTTCGGCCCGTTCGCCGCCGGGGCGCTGATCGCCGTGCACAACGATTGCGGCTGCGCGGCTTTCGACTGGAACGAGATTGTCAAAGCCTTGGGATTGGGGATGCAGTCGCAGGGGAATTGAGGCGGTAAACAGTTCGAGGTCAAAGCCTTGTCAAGGGCGGGGAATATGCTTATATTCCCCGCTTGTTTTTTGTTTTTCCTCAAAACCAAATCCTCTGCGCCGAGGTCCCCGTGTCGATAATCGATTATTCGCTTGTGATCCTCTTCTTTATCGGTCTGATCAGCATGGGGTTTTACTTCAACAAGTGGGTCGGCGGAGCCGAGGACCACTTTCTGGCCGGACGTCAGTTGCCGCCCTTCATCCTGGCCGCGGTGGTGGCCGCCACCAACATCAACCTTTACAACTACGTGGGTTACGCCGGGATCGCTTACAAGACCGGTGTCTCCATCGTCTGGCAGGAGTGGACCGGCCTGATGTGCATGGTCACGGTGGGCATGTTCATCCATCCCCTGCTCTGGCGGCTCAAGATCAGCACCGTCCCGGAATTCCTGGAACTTCGCTTCAACAAACCTCTGCGGGCGGTGATGGGTGTATTCATGATCTTGCGCGGCGCTTTCTGGATGGGCGTGATCCTCTACCTCTCGGTGACCATCGCCATCGGAGTGACCGGAATCGACAACCGCGAACTGTGGGTGTTCATTTTCAGCGTCATCACCCTGTTCGTCATCGCCTTCACCGCCATGGGCGGAGCCTGGTCCGTGGCCATGACCGATGTCTCCCAGTTCATGCTTCTGCTCCTGGGCACCTTGATCATCATCCCCATAGTCATGCCCAGCGTGGGCTGGGTGCCGGGACTGCGCCAGGTGCTGGCCCCCGAGACTTTCAACCTGATGCCGCAGCACGGTGATTACAACTGGGCCTTTGTCCTGGCCATCTGGCTGCTGGGCATCCAGTACTGCAGCACCAACAACGACCTGGTGGTCCGCGCCCTGGGCGCCTCCTCCCCGCGCACCTCGGCCATCGGCTGGGTGCTCTCCGGCGCGGTGATGGTGCCGTTTGCCTACCTGATCGTCCTGCCCGGCCTGGCTGCGACCCAGATCCTCCCCGGTCTGACCGGCCCGGCGGTGGACAGCGCCCTGCCCATACTGCTGCAAAAGTACATGCCCACCGGCCTGTTGGGCATAGTGCTCTGCGGGTTCATGGCCTCCAACATGTCCACCATAACCGGCAGCCTCAACGCCAACTCGGTCATCGCCGCCAAAGACCTCTACCAGAGCCTGATCAACAAGGACGCCACCAGCCGCCAGCTGCTCGTTTTCGCCCGCTGGGCCACGGTGGTCATCGGCGGGATGATGATCGCCTTCTGCTACCTGGTGCCCCGCATCGGCTCGGCGGTGGAAGCCTATCTGACCGTAGTCAGCATGGTGGACATGCCCAGCTTCGTCATTTTCATCATCTGCGGCCTGTTCATCCGCCGGGTGAACTCCTTCGGCGCCGTGGGCGGCTTCGCCTGCGGCATCGGCGCCGGGGCGTACTGCCAGATCGAACACTGGGCGCCCTTGACCGGCCTGCCCTTCGCCGACACCACCCTGATCTCCTCGGCGGCGACTCTGGTGGCCGCGGTCGCGCTCTCCCTCGTCACCAAACCCGCCCCGGCTGCCAAGCTGGAGCGCGTGCATTCCGCTTTCCGTCCCTCGGAGCAGGAAGCCACCGACGACAAATTCTTCCATCTCTGGCCTGTCTCACCCAAGGGCCGTTTCTGGATGACCGTGCATCTGTTGGGCCTGGCCCTGTTCTTCCTGGGCATCGGCCTGGGCGCTTTCGCCGTGCCGCATGCCGGGGCCGTCTCGGCGATAGGCATGATCATCTTCCTCATAGGCGCGATCCTGCGCCTGCTGTACGACTGAGGCGGGTTTTTACAAGACGGAACTGGTTACACAGCTACGAAATCTGCAGGGGCACGGCGCGCCGTGCCCCTGCGTTTTTACCCCCCTGGAGTTCTCTTTTTCCGTACGAATTTATAATCTGCCGGCAGGAAGGTCGGCGTCGGCCGCCCCCTTTTCCAAAGGGGAATTGAGGGGGATTTGATAAAAAAGGGCGACATATATGTCGCCCCTACGACAGATGTGGACTATACTGGACAGGCGACCGGCCGTCCGCCCCGGCGCTTGTACCCGAATTTATTTTGATTCAAGCCCTTCCGTCTCACTCCACCCGGCGCGCCAGGGCCAGCACGGCCACCGCGCCCGCTCCGGCCTCGCGCAGGGCGCGCACGCACTCGCGGACCGTGGCCCCGCTGGCCAGGATGTCATCCAGCAGAAGCACGGGGCAACCGTTCAACTCGCGGCGGCAGAGGATGCCGCGGTGGATCACCTCCTCGCGGCAGCTCAGGGCCACGCTCTTGAGGGGCGGGATCTCGCTGCGGAAAGCCAGCAGCCCCTGCTCCAGGCGGAAACAGCCCGGAGCGCAGGCGCCCTCCAGAATGCAGCCGACCGCGTGCGCCAGCCCGCTCAGGTGGTAGTCCGCGGGGGGCTGATTGAGCTTGGGCGGCACGATGGCCCCCAGGCTCAGGTTATCGCCCAGCGGCCCGGCCAGGATCGCGACGGCCAGGCAACGGGCGAAGAAAATCATATTGTGGCGTGCCCCGTCCCCGGCCCGCCCGAACCGTCCCTTGTTGTCCTTGAACTCCATCAGCGCCCGCGAATAGGAGTGCTCCAGGCGCCCGCAACGGTACTCGCCCAGGCAGAGCAGGCAGTCCGCGCCCAGGCCGGCAGCATCGGCCTCAAGCTCCCAGGCTTCGTCCCGTGCCAGGGCGAGGGCCTGCTCCAGGCTGTCCATCCCCGCATCGAGACACCTTTCACCGAATCGCATTTCCGTTCGCCTTTCCGATATTTTGCCTGACAAAGCCCTATTCGCTCTTAAGCGGCTCGATAGTCTCCTCGGCCGCCTCGCCGATCTTGATCCGCGCGGTGAGCGGCCCGCTCTGCGCGAACAGCACCCGCACTTTCCGCCCGCCGGCGTCGATCTGCGCCCCCAGGCCGTCCGGCTCCTGGATCAGCTCCACGTCCGACATCCGGCTGTCGGCCTCCTCGCCCAGCTCGAACACGTGCAGGAAGAAGTTGCGCTTCGACCCCTGCGGGGCCTCCACCTCCAGGCGCCAGGGGACAATGGGCGGCCGCAGGCTGTTCTTGTTGACATGGTTGTACTGGGCCGTGGGCTCGTAGGGATGGCCCCAGTGGGTGTAGCCCTCGCCGCCGCGCTTGGTGATCCGGGCGCGGTACGGCAGCAGGGTCTTGAGGAAGACCCTGCACTTGCCGCTGGAGAGCGTGCCCTCCTCGCCGGCCGGGTCGCTGAGCCAGGTGGAGACCGCCGCGCTGTCGTAGTTGAACACGTGCTGCGGCACCAGGGGGACTTCGTGACCGTCGACCTTAGGCTCGGTCGGCACATGCAGGAACCAGATCTTGGGGAAATCGGGACGGGTGGACTCGACCCGGTCGAACACCACGAAGAACTCGCGCGGCCCGCGCAGGAAAAGGAACTGGCGCGTGACCTCGGCGGCCTTGCTCCTGGAATATCCCAGGCTGATATCGCCGGCGGCATAGGTGTAGCGGTCGTTGTGGCTGTAGGCCACGATTTTCCCACGGTCATCCCGCTGGTGGCTGGAATAGACCCAGCGGATCAGGCCGCCGTCGTTCTCGTTCTTGATCCCGTCCTGCTCCCCGGGGCCCGGGTCGGTGCGGCGGAATTTTTCATCCGGGTCGTAGATGGTCACGATGTTGTAGGCCAGGGAGCCGCCGATGTAGTAGTCCCCGTCGTTGTGCCCCTGCCCCCCGGCGCGCAGGGCGATCCAGCCTTTCTTGGCGATGAGGAACGCGCCCTCGTCATCCCGCGAGTGCCCCTCGAACTTGGGCCCAACCCCGAAAAAGGCCCAGGCGGCGTTGGGGTCATCCCAGGCCGAGCGCATGTAGACATGGCCCGCGCCCTTGAACCACGCCGCGGTGGGATAGCCCGCGGCAGCGGGCGATTTGCCCTCTATGGAAGGATCGTAGAACAGGAAACGGTCCCAGGGCAGACGGTTCCACTTTTCGCGCCAGGCCTGGTCGCAGATGAAATTCGCCACCGGGTCGTGATAGCGGGCGGCGAGCAGGGGCGCGATCCGGGCGTAGTCGCGCAGCTTGTCGGCCCCGTTGTCGTCGATCCAGGCGGTATGGTCGGCGAAAGGGACCACCAGGTTCACGGCCCAGCGGGTCATGCCGGGCAGGTAGCTGGTGGGGGCGCAGGCGGCGAAAAGGTCCTGGCCGGTGGCGGTGCGCCAGGCCTCGAAGGACCAGGGGATCACTTCGAGGGGGCCGTAGCCGCCGTGGCCCATGCTTTCGGACCAGACCTCGCCCATTTCATCGAAAGCCGGGATGCACTCGGTGGGCACGCGCGCGGCCCAGGAGTCGAGGAAGCGCTTGCAGTCCGGCTGCACGGCGGTGCCCGCGCCCTCCAGGGCCAGGGCCACCATCAGCTTGGGCGTGATCCCGTCCCGGGTGTTGGGCGTGTTGAGGTGCGCCGGCCCCCAGGTCTGGTTGTAGAGCCAGCCGCCGTTGTTGAGCGTTATCTCGGGGGTTTCACTCCAGTAGCGCAGCCACTTGCCCAGACAGTCGCCGTAGAGCTTGCGCTCGGCGGGCGTGAGGCCGTCGTAGACCCAGTCGAACACGATCCCGTGCCAGCCGAAATAGCCATCCCCGTCCAGGTCCAGCACGCTGCCGTCACCCCAGTACTTGCGCGCCACCTCCACGTACTGGGAGCACTCGTGGCCGAGCTGGCGCTCGACCAGGTAGCAGATACCGGCGCAGACCAGTCGCATGGGCGGGCGGAAACGGCTGCGGGTGCGCTCCACTCCGCCTGCCACCGCGCTGTCGGCCTGGGCCTTGACCGCGGCGTACTCCGCTGAGAGCACGCCCTGGGAACGCTGGGCCAGGCCGGGCAGGCTCGCGGAGGTGATGAAAATGCGCGGGTGCGGGGCCAGCTCGTAGCCCGACGCGCTGGAAACGGCTATGGTGGCAAGGAACAGCAGGACTGCAAGGAACCTTTTCATCGGGGTGTCTCCGGTTGAGGACTTTCAGTCCCGGTACAGGCAGGGCCGGCTTTGCCGGGCAGTAATGGGGACTCAATTTTCAAGATAAGCACTTGCCGCCAAATATGCACCTTCTCCGGCTGCGCGGGAAGAAAATTGGCACTGGCGCCGCGGGCCGGGCGGGGTTAAAATACAGCTTTCCGCATAACGAATGTAATTACTTGCATCGGCGCCGGCGGGAGAGGACGGATGAGATACAGCTCGGTCAAGTGTCTGCTGATCGGCCTGGCGCTGATTGCACTGTGCGGCGCCTGCCACCGGACTCCCCCCAAGTATCCCGCCCATCCCCGCCTGATCCTGAGCGGCCCGTTCCTGGAGGAGACCCGCGAGCGCTGCGCGGGCAGCCGCAAGGCGCTCTGCGACAGCCTGACGGCGGCAGTGCGCGACCGGCTGGAAATCCCGATCGAGAACCTCGAACAACGCACTGCCGGCGAGCTGGCCGAGAAATGCGCTTTCCTCTACTTAGCCGCCGGGGACACCACAATGTATGCCCCGGGCGCGGCATGCCTGGAGCGCGCCCTGGAGCGCTGGGTCGAGCTGGAGGACAGCGAGAGCGGCGGATTCTGGGAGACAGTGGAGCTGCGCCGCCGCTGCGCGTTCGCCTACGACTGGCTCTGGCCGGGGATGAGCGACAACCTTCGCCTGGCGTTCGGCGAACGGATCGTGCAGGCTGGCAATCTGGCCTGGCAGAAACGCTATTTCACCCCCTACGGCGGCGGAGGCTACGGCACGCTGGACCCGGTGTTCTGGCCCGCGGTGAGCCTGGCCGAAAGCGGGGTCAACGACAGCCTGGCCGCGCGCTGGATGGCCTGGAGCGACAGTTGCATCCACCAGTGGCGCGCCATGCAGGACCAGGTGGCAGGCGATGACGGCGGCATGTACTCCGGGATGGCCTACGCCGCCTACAACTACGTGCGCACCCCGATCTTTGATTTCGAGGTCTGGAAAAGCCTGACCGGCGAGGACCTGGCCGAGAACAACGCCTACCTGAGCCTGTTCCCCCTCTGGTGGCTGTATTCGACCAAGCCCAACGGCGAGTGGCTGCGGATCGACGACGCAGGGAGCGTGGCGGGCGAGATCGCACCCTGGCATTTCAAGTACCTGGCCTCGCGCTACCGCGACCCGCTGGCCCTGTGGTACCTTCAGAACCGCGCCGAGAAGTCCGTATCGACAGTCTGGGACGTGCTCTGGGACCCGGGCGACCTGGGCCTGAGCCCTGCCGGACCCGACAGCTCCTGGCCCCTGGCCCGTCATTTCGAGGGCCTGGGCTGGGTAGTGATGCGTAGCGGCTGGGACAGCCTGGCCGTGCACGCGGTGTTCGACTGCGGCGATTTCTACTACGGGCACCAGCACCCGGCCGAGGGCGGGTTCGTGATTTTCCGCAACGGCAGCCTGGCGATCAACTCGGGCCGCTACGAATGGGGCTCGGAGCACCGTCCCAATTACATGGCCCGCACAATCGCCAGCAACACGATGCTGATCTACGACGAGGACGAGAAATTTGTCACCGCCGGGGGGGATGAGGAGGCGAACAATGGGCCGGACGGCCGCGAGCTCAGCAACGACGGGGGCCAGCGCTGGCCCAAGCCCGAGCGCACCGCCCTGGGGGATGCCCGTGGAACGGAATGGGACACCGGCGACATCACGGCTTTCGAGACCAACCGCTGGTACAGCTATGTCTGCGGGGACGCCGCCCGGGCCTACAGCCCCCACAAGCTGAAATCGTTCACCCGCCAGTTCCTGCACCTCCAGCCGGACCTGTTCCTGGTCTACGACCGGGTGGAGTCGACCCGGCCGGAGTACCGCAAGTACTGGCTCCTGCACACGGTCAACGAGCCCTGGGTGCGACGCCGCGAGGCCACGGCCCGCGAGCGCGGCGGGCGGCTGCTGTTGCGCTCGGTGTTCCCGCAGGATGCCAAGCTGAACAAGCTGGGGGGCCGGGGCAACGAGTTCGTGGTGTTCGGCCGCAACTACCCGCCGGCGCTGACCCACTACAGTGCCGGGCCGGGCGAGCAGTGGGGCGGC
>JAJFUG010000131.1 GCA_021372515.1 bacterium | reverse complement strand
CGGAAGACGCACGCTCAGTTCGGCTCCCTTACGCTCCAGGGGGCACTCCACGGGCGGCTTGTCCCAGTCCTCCACCGCCAGCCAGGCGGCCCGCCTGATCCTCGCATTCTCGGGCAGGCGCAGGCTGACTGTCTGCCCCTGGACGAACTTCCGCTCGCGCATGCGCACCTCGGGCCGCAACAGGGTGACCACTATATCTCCGGCGTTCCAGGGGCTGTCCGGGTGAATGCGGAACACCTGTCCGCGCACGCCCTCCGGCAGGCCGAGCGGGTCGGGGTCGTAGACCCAGGTGCGGTTGCGGGTGAACCGCATCAGCGCGCCGTAGGCCAGGGCCGCCTCGGGGTCGGCCTGGCCGCCGCCCAGCTGTCCGCCCCAGGCGAACGTGTACTTTAGCGTGTACTCGGCGTAGGCCGGGTCGTTCTCGGCCGAATATTCCGTGGGCTGAAGGTGGCGGTCCTGGCACATCAGGGCCAGCATGGCGAAAATCTCCTCGCCCTCGGCCTCGCTCAGCATGCTGTCCGCCCCCTTGAGGCTCTCTATCGTGCGCGCCTTGTTCACCATCACCAGCCGTCCGGTAGCGTGCCACTTGGAGGCGATCGCGCCGATCATCCGCTGCTGGCTGAAATTGACCGAGGCCGCCGGGTGGTTGTCGATCATCGTGATCCCGTCATCGTGGGCGTAATCCACTCCGCCGTAGGCCCAGTTGTCCAGGGCCACCCCCGCGATGCGCGGGTAGAGCCGCTGCATCAGGTCCATCTGGCTCAGCTGGTGCTTGCCGAATGGAGTTTCCGGGCCGAAAAACATCACCGGCTGGTCGTGGTAGCAGCGTGAGGGCTGCATGTCCCGGCCCCGGGCGATCTCCGCGAACAGCCCCCGCTCCGTTATCGCCACCGTGTCGGCGTGGATGTTGAACCCGTAGAGGAACACCGCCTGGCCGTTGTCGCTCAAGCGGTCGATCACCCGGCGGTTGGAGTTCACGCTGATGTCGAAATACTCTTTCGCGTACGGCTCGCAGAACCAGGTGAAATCCGGGTCGCACTCTGCCTCGGGCGGGATGAAATCGCCGTGACGGTAGAAGTGTGTATGCAGCCAGGCGCAGGTGCCGCCGTAACGACGGTAACTCTCCAGCTCCTTGTCGCCCACGTGCACGTTCGCCCCCTGGCGCGCGCCCCAGATCGAGCGCATGCCGCTTTCAACGCGGAAATACTCCGGGTACATCGCGACAAGCCCGCCCAGGGCCGGGCGCCAGTCGGGCGCGTGGCCTAACAGGCGCACGGCGAAGCGCAGGGGACGGCCCGCGGTGAGGCCGACCAGCAGCTCGCTGACCCGCACCACACTCACCGTGGAGGGCTCCAGCGGTGCGGGCTTGGCTGCGTAATGCACCGAGGCCTCGGCCGAGGAGGGGTCCGGGACCAGGGGTACGTAGAGTCCGGACGGGTCCTCGGGCTCCGGCCCCAGGTTGAGCTGCACCTTGGGCAGTTCCAGGGGCACCAGCACGGACAGCCCGGCCGCGCCGGGACGGAACAGGGTGTACAGCGGGATGCCGGTGCGGGTCAGGCCCGGTTCGTCCAGCCCGTAGCAGTAGCGGCGGGGTGAGCCGGTAAGTGAGGACGGCTCCGGGAACGCCGCGGCCCAGCCCTGGAATCCTTTCTGCGCCGGCAACGCAAAACTGACCCGCACGTTGCGCTGAGCCGGATAGCGTCCATCCGGCCCCTTTTCCAGGTGCGCGCTCCACTCCAGGGTGAGGTCCCGGCTGTCGCCGCTCAGGCGCACATCCACCACGAACGGCGCGCCCGCGAACCGGCGGCTGTACTCGACACGGGTCAGCGCGCCCAGGCGGGTCACCCGCCAGCCGCTGATCGTGCCCGGCGCGGTGCGCTCGGAATACAGCTTGTGCTCCAGCTCATCGTACAGCTCGAACCCGGCCGCCCCGGCCGCTGGCCCGGCGAATTCGAGAGCCCGGGCGCCTTTCAGCGGTGAGGCCAGGCTCTCCAGACTCAAGAGCCGCCCGCTGGCCGGGTCCCAGGCTCCGCGCAGCGCGCCGCCCTCTAGTGTGACTGTGTCCGCGGCAAGCGCCCAGGCGGCAAAGACTAATAAACAGGCTATGGTGGTCAGACCGATCTTGGCTCTCATCTGCTTTCCCTGTGACAGAGTGGCGGTTGCACCAACATTAGCCAGGCCGGTTTCAAGCCTTGAACAGTGAGCCTGGCGGTGGTATATAATACCGGCAGGCAACTAAAACCGCAACAGGCGGCAAGGAGGGAGCTGATGCCCGGAAGGCTGATACTCTTGATGCTGACCGCAGCCCTGGCCGTGGCGCAAAGCGCGCAGGCCGGCCCGCGGCGCAATGTGATCTTGGGCGGCGAGCGCCTGGCCCTGGAGGAGGTGTTCTACGAGGATTTCTCGGACGGCCTGGAGCATTGGCAGGCCGAGGGGGATGCAGCCCTGCGCCTGAACGAGGGCTGGCTGGAGGTGGACGCCCGCGACGGGAAAATCAAAGCCGCCACGCTCTGGTGCAGGCAGAGATTCGAGGGCGGCCAGTTGGTGGAGTACGATTTCCGCCTGGACGGATCGAGTGTGCAGAGCAACGTGAACATGTTCCTTCTGGCCGACTGCCCGGGCGGTCTGCTCGAGACGGGCGCGGGCCGCAACGGCTCCTACGGGCAGTATCACGGCTTCCCCAACTATCTTGTCACCCTGCTGAACGAAACCGACAGCACGGACCGCACTGAACGCCTCCGTCTGAGGCTGCGTCTCGACCCGGGGTTCGAATTGAAGGATGAGCGCCGGTTCGAGCCGCTCGTTTTCGGGCGGGTCCACCACCTGGCCTATCTTCTGCAGCCGCCGCTTGTTACCGTGCTGCTGGATGGGGCCCCACTTATCCGCACACTCTACCGCGAAAAGCTCGAAAGCGGGTTCCACGGCCTGCGCACCTGGCACACGCACCTGTACTACGACAATTTCCGGGTCAGCCGGGTGCTGGAGTGAATGGCGGGTAAGGTGAGCCGCTTAAATCCCCTAATACCGTATCCATCTTAAGAACTGACAAATACATGTCGGTGGAAGAGGCAAATCCCCCCGGCCCTCCTTTGAGAAAGGGGGGTGATTCCAGCCTGCCCGAATTATTATCAAACGCCTATTCAGCAAGGAATTACCCTCCCCCTTTCGTAAAGGGGGATCGAGGGGGATTTGCCTTTCATGTGCACCTTTACTCATTCGGGAACATCGTCAATCCGTAATCTGAAAATGGAATAATAAGAGGTGTGCCTGCTGAACAGCGGGCGGGGTGTGTAAAAAAAGGAGCACGGCCTGCCGTGCCCCTTGTATTCTCCGGTTCAACAGCCCCAAATCATCACTTGCCGAACTTTTCCGGCTCGAACAGCGGGTGAGTCCCCGGGGCGAACGGCCGCGGGTGCTTGAACGCTTTGGTCGCCGGGTCGATGTCCAGGATGCGGGCGATGGTCAGGCCCCACATTTTCTGGCGCGTGGCCTCGGGCACCTTGTTCGCGTCCAGAAATTTCTGAAAACGGTCGATGTTGCCCACCAGGCCCTCCGGGTCCTCATCCGTACCGAACACGATGTGCTCGAACGCGTCCGGCCCGCCTTTCAGGGTGTGCATGGTCTGCTCACCCTCGCCCGCGTTCCACCAGAGGATCTTGGAGAAACGCTCCAGGTCGTTCAGCTTGATCAGCTTGTGCAGCGTGGAACCGGTGATGTCGAAGAACACGTTGGGGCTCCAGCGGCAGACCTCGGCCGCCTCATCGTACCACGGGTTGCCGAAATGCGCGCCCTGGATAACGGCCCGCGGGCAGATCCGGGCGATGGTTTCCAGGAACCCAGGCCGCATGCGCATCGAGGAACCCAGGTTGGGCTTGTCCTCTATCGGGCGGCTGGAGACCCCGGTGTGGAACAGCATGATCAGGCCGTAATTCTCGCAGGCGCGGTAGAGCTGCCAGTATTTCTGGCTGTCCCAGTCCTCCTCCGGCGAATGGAACTTGATCCCCACGAACCCGGCCTGGTAGAATTTCTCTATCTCGCGGATCGCGTTGGGGTCATCCGGCTGCACGCGACCGTAGGGGATAACCACGTCCGGGTGCTCCCTGGCCGCCTTGGCGATGAGGTCGAAATCCTCCATAAACGTGAGCACGCAGGCCATGGCGTTGTGTTCGTGGTAGATCTTCACCAGGCGGTCCACCCACTGCTGGTCGCTGCCGGCGTGGATGTGGCTGTCGATGATAAAGCTCTGGGCCGCCAGGGGCAGCACGGCGGCCAGGAGCGCAATTGCGGTGAAAAGGCCCAGACGGCGCAGGAAACGGTGCATCGGGATACCCCCTTGGACTCGAAGGATTGACGGCGGCTCAGAGTTCGATGGACGGATACTGCCGCACATAATAAAACAGTCCGCGCCGCAGGGAAAGACCTGGCTGAGGAAGACCGCCCCGATCCGTCCTGTCAGAATTCGGCGCTCACCTCGGCGCGGCCGCTGAAAGGCTCGATCCTGACTGTCTCGGTCTGCGGGTCGTAGACTCCGCCGGTGACCCGCAGCGCCTTGCGCCCCTGGGGGTGCGGCAGGCGCAGCTCCACGAAACCCGGCCGCCGCGCGCCGCTGCAATCCACCTCGGCGTGGACGGCGTCACGGTCCGCAGCCGACTCCACATGCAGCGAGAGCGGGCCGAAATAGGTGGCCACACGCTCCAGGTCGATACGCTTGCCGCGATCCAGCCA
The DNA here is from genome assembly GCA_021372515.1 of bacterium. Taxonomy (NCBI): domain Bacteria; species bacterium. Next base: position 7,680 of record JAJFUG010000131.1, on the reverse strand, counting down.
GGCGCGCGGCACTCCCGGCAGCAGCTTGATCCCTGTCCCTTTCTCCAGGCAGAGCATCCAGCGGGTCTGCATCATGAACCAGCCCTCCTCGTGGGTCTTGTGCGGGCTGGCCCCGAAATAGTGCTCCCAGAAAGTGTAGGTCTGACGGTCGGCCAGGCTGGCCACTGTGTTGTAATAGGCTTTCAGGAACGGCCTCACCTCGCCCCGGAGCAGGTGCACCACCGGGTGGCGGCTGTAGTAGGGCTGGCTGAACGCCGTGTTGCGGCTGGTCATCATCTCGCTGTTGAAATTGACCAGGAAAGTCGAGGCCGTCTCCTCCGGGGCCAGTACCTCCTGATAGACCAGGTAGAGCGGCCCCAGGGCATCGCGTATCTGCATCGCTCCGTGGCTGAACCAGCGGCCGCCGTCAGTGAACAGGCCCAGCGGGCCCTGGTGCTCGGGCCAGGGCGGAGCCGTAGGGCACCACGCGCCGCCACCCAGCGGGATGACCGGGGAGCGTCCCATGGACTCGAAGAAGGTCGTGCGGATGTCGGCTTTAAGCGCCTCGGCCTCCCGGCTCCATCTGGCCGACTCCTTAGGGTCCACCGCGGCCAGCATCTCGGCCACGCGGGCCAGCCCCAGATAGGCGTAGCCGTTGAGCATGAACGAGTGGAACGGGTCGTTGGGATCGGCGACCTTGCCCTCCAGCATGCCGTAACCCCGGCCGCGCAGGCTGTCATTCATATTGCGCTCGCGCCAGGCGTGCAGGTATTCGCAGGCCTTGACCAGCTTGGGCTCGATCCGCCGCACCCAGTCATCATCGCGCGTGTAGCGGTAGTGCTCCCCCAGGCTCCACAGCGCGGCCCCGGTTTCCAGCATGTAGCCGCCGAAATTCTGCATGAACCCGTCGTCGTGCTGCTTGTCCAGGAAATAGGTCAGCGCCCGCCGGGCTGTTTCGTGCCAGCCCATGGCGTCCATGAACTGTATGATGGGCGAGCTTTCCGAGCCGATCGCGCTGTAGACCCCGATGGTGGCGGTGAGCGTGCTGTCCGGTTCCAGGCCGTAGGTGATCAGATCAAGGTGCAGGAGCCCCGCCCGCAGCATCTTGTCGATCCGCGGCTCGGGAACGTGGATGCGGGCGGCGGAGTCGAGCTTGTGCTGCCAGAAAGCGCGGCACTCGGCGTGGCGCTGCTCGAACGAGGCTTCACGGAGTTTCAGGGCGCGCTCGCGGGACACGGGACGGTGCAGCAGGCGCACCTCCAGCACCGCGCTCCCGCCCGGCCGCACCTCCACCGCCGCCTGCTCCTGGCGCAACGGTTTGCCGTCCAGCGTCGAGACCGCGAACACCCGGCCGGACTCGAACACCCCCAGGCCCTCGGCCCCGTCAAAAGTGTACGGGGCAACCGTGGCGAAAGAAAAATCATCCGCCGGTCCGGGGGCCGGATTCCGGAAGAAAGCGTAGCGCGGGACCGAAGCAGCGTTCGCCGCCTCTATCCGCATGAACAAGACAGTCTCCTCGGGACGGTTCATCTCCTCCGGCGCGAGAGCATCGTAACGGGCCTGCTGCTCCGGGGTGAACATGTGCCCGGCGCCGAAACCGTCCGCCACGAGGTAATGCGTGCCGCGCAGGTTTTCCCCGGTGAGCGTGCTGGATTCGAGGCTCACGAACGCAGTCAGGTTGTACGTGATGTCGTCATCGATCAGGGCGCCGTGCAGGATGGGGAGAACCCCATCCTCCAGACGGCGGGTGATCCGGCTCACCGGGCCCCAGCCACGGCCCAGCAGGAACTTGTAGCGGCAGGGCTGGTCGCCGTTCTCCGGCAGCGCGACCTCATCGCCGTGGAAACGCGGCTGAATCCATTCCAGCCTGTCCCCGATGCTGAAAAGACGGATGTCCCGGCTCAGCCCCAGCCAGGTCTGGCAGGTCAGGCTGCGGGTGTTGGCCGCGGCGGAGTCGAAGCACTCCTCAGGCTCCGCGGCCAGGCGCTCCAGCTTGCTCAGCCCGCCGCGCGCCTTGATCGCGGTTTCTATCTCAGTGTACGAGCGCCTGTCCGACGCCTCGGTCACCACCACGCCGTACTCGGGGATATAGACCGGCTGATCCGTGCTGGCATCGCGCAGGAAAAAGCTGAAAGGGTTGTCTGCGGTCTTGACAGTGACTATTGTCGCCGCCTGGCCGTACGAATCGTCGCAGCCGCGGACCAGCGCCTCGATCCGGAACGGCCCCGCGGCTGTGGCCTTGAACCCGCCCGCACCCTTGAGCGCGCCCTTGCCCCGCATGATACACAGGCTGTCCAGGCTGCCTTTTGTCACGAGGATTTGCCCCTGCGGCTGGCCGTCCCGCCACTCCACCGCGATACGGCGGTCCACCGCGGCCGATAGCAGGCTGCATGAAAACAGCAGCCAGGCACAACAGGCTCTTACCCACATAATGACTCCTTTTGGGTTGGCTTTTCATCTGTACGGTACCGATCCAGTTCATTTCATCTTTTCAAGTATTCCCTGCACCTCGGTGTCCCCGGGCCGCAGCTCGAGCGCCTCGCGGAAAGCCGTGGCCGCCGCAGCGTTCTGTCCCAGGCGCAGGCGCGCCATTCCCAGGCCGTACCAGCCCTGGAAATTGCCCGGCTCCAGTTGCGAGGCCCGGCTCAGGACAGTCTCGGCCCGGATGTTGTCGCCCTGGCCCAGACGGAGGAAGCCCAGGTTGATCAGGGCGTTGACATAGTCCGGGAAGCGCGCCACCAGGCGCTCGTAGCAGGCGATGGCCTCGGTCTGACGGCCGTTGCGGTTGAGCGCGTAGCCCAGATGGAACAGCGCCTCCACGTTGCTGCTGTCCAGGCTCACCGCCTCATCCAGCACCGGCAGGGCCGCCTCCGCCTGGCCTGCTTTCAGATAGGCCCGTCCCAACCGGCCCAGGATATCCGAATCCCGCCGCCCCAGGGCCAGCGCCTCGCGGTAGGCCGTAATCGCGCTGTCGGCCTGGCCGGCCTCCAGCAGAAGGTTGCCCCGGTTGTAGCGCAGCACCGGGTCGGCCGGGTCGAGCCCGGCCATGCGCCCGAAGATACGGGCGGCGCGAAGGTAGTCCCCCCGGGCGGCCAGGCCGCTGGCCGAACGCCGCTGCACATAGTAGCATTCTGGGTTGCTGTCCGCCACCGCGGCCAGGTAGTCCGGCTCGCCGCGGTACTCCTCCAGATAATGCGACACGTTGCAACGGCCGGGCAGCACCCGGTCCGCGTTCGGGTAGTCGCGGAACAGGATGTAGTGCTCGGCCTGGAAACGCGCCTCCATGCTGTCGGTGAGCGCGGGGGCCTCCGCCACCGAGACCCCGCGCAGGAACACGTTCTCGCGCTCGCGGTAACGGTCGAGCAGGGTGAGGATATCCTCGGCGCCGCCCTGCTCCGTCGCCGAAAGCTGGTAGTAGGGACGGTCATCCGAGTTGGGCCGCGTGCTGCCGATCAGACGGCGCACCCCGTCCTCGCCGGTCAGGAAACACTCGGCCAGCTCCAGAGGCTGGTCCAGGCACCAGGGGGCCAGGTCATCTCGCAGGGCGGGCTGGGCCAGGGCGGCCCTGAGACCCGGCCACGAAACCTCCAGCTTGTCGGGCAGCCCCACCAGCAGGGTGTAGTCCTTGGTGAACCAGATACTGGTGTGCGGGAACACATCCTGGAACGCGGCCAGGATCGCGCAATAGCCCTCAAGGGTGCCGGTGTGAAGGGGCAGCCACTGGGCCATCACCCCGCCGGGGGCCAGGCGGGAGTGGCAGAGACGATAGAACTCGACGGTGTAGAGCAGCCAGCTGTCGGCCGAGCCGGGGTTGGTGGCGTCCGAGATGATGATGTCGAAACGGCTCCCGGTGGTGTAGAGGTAGTTGCGCCCATCCTCCAGGTGGATCCGCACCCGCGGGTCGTCCATCACGCTGCGGTTGCGGTCGGCGAACTGGCGCGAGGCCTCCACCACGGCCGGCTCCAGCTCCACCACGTGCAGCGCCTTAATCGGGTGCACGGCCACCGCTCCGGAGGCGATCCCGGCCCCGTAGGTCACCATCAGCACGCTCTGCGCCGGGCCGCGGTGCAACAGGAACGGAAGATGGCCCATCAGCTTGAACGTCTGCATCCCGCCGAACGAGTCGTGCACCTCGGCGATGGCGTTGATGAAGAGGTTGCGCAGACCGTTCAGCTTGTCGCGCGTGACCAGCACCGTGCCGGTGAGGCCCTCGTGGTAGAACAGCACCGCCTGGTGGGCGCGCTCCTTGAGCGCGAAACGCCGCACCTGGTTGGCCGGCAGCGCCGCGCCGGCGATGAATACGAGTATGACAGCCGCCAGGGACGCGCGCAGCTTCCAGGAAGCCTTTTTCCCCTTCCCGTCGGCCAGCAGCAGGCGGCACCCTAAGTAGAGCGTGGCCGCCGCGGCCAGGAACAGGCTCGGCTGCACTCCCAGGCGCGGGATCAGCACCAGTCCGCCCAGCAGCGCTCCTGCCACCGCACCCAGGGTGTTGGCCGCGTAGATCACCCCCGTGTCGCGGCCCACCGCGCGCTCATCCCGGCAGTAGAGGCGGCAGGTGAGGGGGAAAATAATCCCGCTCAAGAGCGCGGGCAGGAACATCACCAGCACCGCGTAGACAGTGCGCACAGCCAGCAGGCCCAGGAAACCGTCCGGGAACAGGCCCTGCAGGTGACGGATCGCCAGGCCGCTTTCGGGACGGCCGTAGTGCCAGCCCGTGGCCAGGTAGCAGGCCGCCGCGCTCAGGCCCAGGGCCGTCTCCAGCCAGCCCAGGGCGGTTACGGAAACCAGCCGCCGCTCCAGTAACGCCCCGTAAACCAGGCTCCCCAGGCCGATCCCGGCCAGGATCACGGCCAGCATCAGGTAGTAGACATACATGTCGTTGAAGACAATGTAGCTCAGGAACCGCGCCCAGACCGGCTCCAGGGCCAGCATCGCCGCCCCGGTGAGCGCGGCCGCCTCGACCAGCACCCGGGGGCCATGGACCGGGGCGGGATGCGCCCCTCTGGCCTGGGTTTTTACCGGCTGGGTCTGAGCTTTGCCCTCCATGGCGCGCAGGGCCAGCGCCGCGGCGAACACGGCCAGGTTGAGCGCCGCCGCGGCCAGAAGCGTGGCGTGCATCCCGGCCAGGCGCAGCAGCCAGAACCCGGTCAGCACGCAGCCTGCCACCGCGCCGGCCGCGTTCCAGCCGTAGAGCGAGCCGATCCGGCGGCCGGCCAGCTCCAGGCGCGGGGTGAGGTGCTGGCTCAGCACCGGCAACGTGGCGCCGATCAGGGCGGTGGGGAGGAGCAGGACAGCAAAGGAGAGAATGAAACGCACTGAGGCGGCGAAAACGGGCCCGGCGGGCAAAGACGCCACCATCCAGGCCGAGAGCGGTCCGATGCGTGGGATCAGCCAGCCGGTCCCCAGGCCGGTAGCCGCGATCCCCAGCTCGATCAGAGCGTAGAGACCCAGGCGGTCTTTCACCCGCTCCAGGCGGCGTCCCGCCGCCCAGGCCCCCAGGGCCAGGCCGGCCATGAACGCGGCCAGCACCACTGCGGCGCTGTGCAGGCTGTTGCCAAGCACCAGGGTGAAAAGCCTAAGCCACAGGCTCTGGTAGACCAGACCCGCGGCTCCGGAAACGAAAAAAAGCGGGTAGAACAAGGCGGGGTGCAGGGTCCTCGGCTTATCCAAGTGACGCTTCCGTGTCTGGGGGTTCTTTTATGCTTTCAGGCTGGTTTCAGTTTGTCTCTTTCTGTTGAATTAATCGCCGGACCGTTTCCACGGGCGCATGTCGGGGACGCCCGCGGACACCTGGACTCACTCTGTTATCACATGCCCCATTCGAATGGTATTGTTCAGCTTCCAGACAACCCCCGCCCGCTTGCGGCGGGCCTCCCTTTTCTAAGGAGGGAACAGGGGGTCTTGTTTTTCTCTTTTCAGGCGCGCCTTAGCTTGTTACGGGCAGGTCAGCTCACTCCCGGTGCTGGTAGGCCCCGGCGTCCGGGGCCGTGCTGTCCGGACGGGCCGCACCCTCCAGGTCCACCGCGGGCAGGCCCTCCAGCCGGGCCAGGACCCATTCGAAACCGCCCAGGCCGCGCAACACCTCGAGCACCTGCGGCCGGGCCGGGCCCAGCCCCACTGCCGGGGAGTGGGCCGAAAGATGGAAATCCCCGCCACCGGGCGCGACAAAATAGGGATAGGAGATCAGTGAATGTCTGTCGCAGCCGGTCAGGGTGCGCCACCCGTCCAGGCTCAGACGCCGGTCCCAGCGCTCCACGGCCTGGCTGCTGTCGACGCCCCAGAACAGGTTGCAGTCGCTGAACACGCTGCCCAGGCCGCCGGCGTTTATCTCCATCACCCCCCGCCGTCCCCCGGAAACGAAAACGTTGCCCAGGATCGCCACTTTCTCGCTGCTGGCGTTGACATTCAACCCGCTGCGGCCCTCCTCGGGACGGAAGAACACCGTGTTGCCGGTGATCAGCACTTTCTTGGAGCCCTGGCCGAACGAGCCGGCGTCCTGGTAGACCGTGATCCCGCCGGACAGGTTGTTGTACACCAAATTGTTGCGGACAATCAGGTCCTGGACGTGAGTCATGTTGATCCCGGCGCCGCCGGCCCGGCCGTTGTTCCAGATCACGTTGCCCTCGACCAGGCCGCGGTTCAGGATACCATCGCCGCCCTCGATCTCGGGGTCGCCGTTGAGGTGGATGCCGTTGCCCGCGTTGTCGTGGACCCGGTTGCCGCGGATCACGAAGCCATCGCCCGAGTTGCTGTGGTAGATCCCGTGCTGGCGCTTCGAGCCGCAGCACTCGTTGTTTTCGAACAGGACATCATCGGCGAAGCTGGTGAAAATGCCCCAGACCTCGTTGTCGGCGAAACGGCAGCCGGAGATGGCGATGTTGCGGCAGTAGCGCACGCTGCAGCCGGAGCGGCGCGCGCCGCGGACCGTGATATTCTCCAGGCGGACCCAGGCCGCGCTCTGCAGCAGAATGCCGTCCCGCTCACGGCCGCTGCCCTCGATCACCGCGTCCAGGCTCTCGCCGCGGACCACTATCGGGGCCTCGGGACGGCCCTGCAGGGCCAGAGTCACCCCGCCGGTGTAAGTCCCGTTGCTCACGAACAGGGTGTCTCCAGGCTCCAGATAATGCGCTGCGGCGGCGAACGATTTGTAGAACGCGCCGTGACGGGGCAGGGAGTTGTCATCTCCGCTGGGGGACAGGTAGAGCGTACGGGCGGAAAGCGGCGGGCAAAGAGCGAGTGTCAGCAGCAAAAGGCGTAAGGCTCCGGCATGTCCCTTTGGCATCAACCGCATCGAACAGCCTCCAGTGAGCGTAGTCATTTCCGGGACAGCATCAAAGTTAGCGCCCCCCGGGCGGTTCTGGCAAATCAATTCCGCGCGGCCAGGAACAGAGACACCGTCGAGGGGTCCCGCAGCTCCAGCAGGAGGTCGAGCACGTCCAGCAGCCCCACCCGGCCGTCGGCGTTGAAATCCAGACGCACTGGCAGCGGGTCCGTGAGGATCAACCGGGTCAGGGCGGTGGCATCCCGCAGCGAGGCCGTCCCGTCGCCGTCGTAGTCCATCCGCTGGCTCTGGTTCATCCCCAGCTCGTAGGCCCCGGCATCCGGAGCCGCGCCCACCGGCCGCAATGTGCCGCGGATGTCCCTGTCCGGCAGCGTATCCAGGCAGCCGATCAGCCAGTCGCAGCCGCCCAGGCGCTCCAG
>JAJFUG010000130.1 GCA_021372515.1 bacterium | reverse complement strand
CCGACACGCTCCGGGTCCACCTCCGGACGGGCGCACAGGATGTCCAGCGCCACACGGTCCTCGGCGAAATACACCCCCGGCCAGGTGGTCCCGGCGCAGAAAAGAGACTTGGCCATGATCGACTCGTGGTCCGAGGCCCAGTTGTTATAGGCCTCCACGTTCTTCGGCTCCTCCGGGTTGTCGTCGGTCAGCCCCCGGCGGATCACCTCGGGCACGTCCCGCAGCAGCACCCGGCGGCTCGCGAACGGGAAAGTGTCGTGTACCAGGACCACATAGCCGCGACGGGCCACCTCGTTGGCCCAGGCCCGGCCGCCGTAGTCCGCCTTCTGGTGCTCCACGATCATGGGGTGCTGCTCAGCGCTGGTCTTGGTGATCTTGCGCTTGCCGAAATATTTCCAGCCCCCGTGGTCGTGAAGGGCCAGAATGCCGGGCAGCTTGCCGGTGGCCCCGGCGGGTTTCAGAAGGTAGGCCTCGGAGGGGCGTCCGTAGGGAAGCTGCCAGCTCAGCTCCTCGATCTCCAGGCCGTCGAACGTGTATTTGCGGTTCACCTTCACTTCCGGCGCGGGGCCGATCTCCGGCACCGCCATCCGCTCCAGGGTGCGGCCATGCGCTCGCTCGCGCCAGGCTTTCAGGTCGGTGAACTCAGGACGGCGGAAAGAGAGAGTCCCGGGGCCCTCCCCCAACAGCGAGGCCGCCCAGTCGCCGTAGGCCCCGATCAGGCTCACTCCCGCGGCCCCGGTGGCAGTCGCCGTGGCGGCCGCGGACGGGGTGGCCGCAGACACCGGCCCGGCCAGCGAAGCGCCAAACAGGGACAGGCCGCCCAGCGCGGCCGAGGTCTCACGCACGAATTGCCTCCGGGAAACAGGGTTCACCGGCAGCCGGCGCTTCCCGGCTGAAACGCCCTCTTTCTTTTTCGACATGGACGGCCCTCCAGTTTCCGCTGCCTCGATTCGTCGGATGAACAGGTCAGATAAAACCACTGCAAATCATTTTAAGCGAAACACCGCCACGCCGCCAGTGCAGCGCGCTCATTGCACGCGGATGCGGCTCGGCCTGAACCAGCCGTCCTCGTCCGTGCCCCGGACCGCCAGCCTGATCCGCGGGGCCTCCCCTTTCAGGTCGAGCAGGGCCAGGCCCAGCCTGTAGTCACCCGCGGGGATCGAGTCGGGCAGAGTGAGCGTGGTGCTGTAGCTCACCGCGCCCGGCAGCCAGCCGGTTATATCGGCATCCGTGCGCAGGACAAAGCTGCGGTGGCCCACCGGGTCGCTTAGCTCCACCGCGAGCGGATGGGCGTAATAGCAGGGCGCCACGCCCACGTTCTCCCAGTCCATGCTCAGGCTCAGCTTCCCGCCCACGCTCACCTTGCCGGTGTGGGCCAGACGGCGCAGCACGAAACGGTAGCCCATTTTCTGGCCCCACTCCCTGTATGCGTCCAGCCACTCATCCGGCACCTGGTCGTATGTGGGGCCGTAACAGGGATTCATCGTGGAGAGGTGCCAGGCCAGGGACTGCTTGATCGTGGTGTCGCGGGCCGCCTCCTTGGTCCAGCGTCCACCCATGCCCTCGGTGTACCAGGTGCTCATCGTGCCGCAGGCCTCGAACGCCACCGGGGCGTGTTTC
>JAJFUG010000129.1 GCA_021372515.1 bacterium | reverse complement strand
TGTTGGCCAGCACGATCTGCACGCCCATGCCGTTCAGGTCGGCCGGAGTGAGGGTCTTGACCGTGGCCTGAGTGCCCACGGGCATGAACACCGGGGTCTCGACCTCGCCATGCGGGGTGCTCAGCACTCCGGCGCGCGCCGCGCCGCAACTGCCGGTCAGGCGGAAAGAGAAGTTTTGATAGTCCGATTCAGGATTTGTCACGATGATATTACCCGGATCTGTTGAGTGATTTGGGTCACACACCCCGCCCGCTTTAAGCGGGCACCCCTCTCAAGAGCAACTATGTTGCTTAGTGGGGGGAATTATCCAGGACAGCCCTTGCCATCCGCCCAATTCACGGCCACCGGCACGTCTTGACTCCCCTCTAAAAAGAGGGGTGGCGGCGAAGCCGACGGGGTGTGTAGGCATCTCACACTATCAGCATGGCGTCGCCATAGCTGTAGAACCGGTAACGCCGACTCACCGCCTCCGCATACGAGGCCAGGACAGTCTCGCGCCCGGCCAGGGCCGACACCAGCATTATAAGCGTGCTGCACGGCAGGTGGAAATTGGTCAGCAGGCAGTCCACCACCTTGAATTCATAGCCCGGATGGATGAAAATGTCGGTCCAACCCGAGGCGCCGCCCACGTGGCCGGGCTCGAGGGCCTCCGTGCGCGTGGCCAGGGTCTCCAGGGTGCGCACGCTGGTGGTGCCCACGGCCAAAATTCGCCCGCCGTCAACTTTCGTGCCGCGGATCGTGCCCAGCGTTTCGGCCGTGACCTCATAATACTCGGCCTCCATGCGGTGGCTTTCGATATCCTCCACCACCACCGGGCGGAACGTGCCCGGGCCCACATGCAGGGTCAGTTCCGCAGTTGTGGCCCCCTTCGCCCGCACCGCCTCCAGCACCCTGGGCGTAAAGTGCAATCCCGCGGTCGGGGCGGCCACCGCCCCGCTATGCCGGGCGTAGACTGTCTGGTAACGCTCGCGGTCGTCCGGGGTGTCCTCGCGGCCGATATAGGGCGGCAGGGGCACGTGCCCCACCCGCTCGACTGCCGCCAGCGGGTCGGAGCCATCCGGGCAAACCAGCTCCACAATCCGCTCGCCCGAGTCGCCGGCGTAATCCAGCACGCGCGCCTCCAGGGAACCGTCCCCTATGGCCAGCACCTTGCCGGGGCGGACCTTGCGTCCTGGTTTGACCAAACCCAGCCAGCGGTTGTCCTCCACCCGCCGCACCAGCAGCACCTCGCAAGCCCCGCCGGTGGGAAGGCGGCCGACCAGACGGGCCGGGAACACGCGGGTGTTGTTGAGCACCAGGCAGTCACCCGGGCGGACATACTCCGTCAGGTCGGCAAAAGTGCGGTGGGCCAGGCGGCCCGACTCCCGGTCCAGGACCAGAAGGCGGCTCAGGTCACGCTGAGCGGCCGGCTGGGAGGCGATCAGCTCCGGGGGAAGCTCGAAATCGAAATCGGCGGTGCGCATGGCGGTTGTTTTATCCCGGTGAATAACAAGGCCCGGCTCGTGGGGCCGGGCACACGGGGAACAATATAATTGGTAAGCGCTTGGAAGGCCAGCTTGATAACAAAGGCGGAGCAATTACAGGCAAAACGATTTTGCCGCTTGACTGAAAAGGTTAATTCATTGTCCTCAACTCTTGACATCAAGCTTATTTGAATATTTATTTAAAACGCCTTGATTGTTTTTCGGCTTTTTATTTAATCGAAGGTTGTCATGTATAATCGCATCGTGTTTTTAGGTGACAGGCAAAGCCAGTCAAGCTCATTCAATATCCACCCGAAAAACGGTTCTTGAAGGATGAACAGCAGAGTAAGGTATTTTCTCTTACTGATGTCTGCGCTGGTCATGCTGTGGGCACAGGAGTCGTTCTCCGCCGACTACAGCTTCAAATACGGAGATATTGACACGGACAGCAGCCTCACCTGGCATGACATTTACACTCTGGTGCGCCATATAGCCGGCCAGGACAGCGTCGTAAGAGCAACGGACCTGGATTCAAGCGGAGCAGTCGATTTCCGCGACGTGCTGGCCCACTTCCGTCTACTGCTTTCCCTCCGCGAGCAACGGTCGGAAACGCCGCAGTTCGTGATCGTGGTCGGTCAACATATGCTGGACAGTCCCAAAGCTACTCCCGGTTATCTGGATGGGGAGGGACGCGCCGCTGCCGACTACCGTTTCATCTCCGACCGTCCGCTGCGGGAAGCGGAGCTGGCCCTGGAGGAGAAAAGTTACCAGGGTGTCAGCGGCAGGCTCACCGAATTCCATCTCCTTCCCGATTCTTCTGCGGCTTCCACAAGCGTCTCAACTCCGCCCATCCACTGGCTGGCCCGGGCGGTGGATTCTGTCGGGAATACCGGTACACAGAGCGGTGTGACAGAATTCTCTTTTCTCAGAAATATAATTGGAGAAAATGCTTTTCCACTGACCGGCCTGCCGCTCGGATTCCCACTGGTGCTGCACGGCCCCTGGCAGCGGTTCATGCTGCGGTTTCCGTGGACTTCATTTTCTGACCTGGAAACCGAACAGTTTATCGTGGACCTCAACCCGTCAGGCACAGACAGCGTGGTTTTCAGCAGCCTGGACACCCTGGCCCGGGGCATAATGGCCAGCTTGATCGAGCGCTACCCCGCAGCTCCCGGAACAGGCCGGGCAATGATCGCTGGGCCGGCCACTCCTTACGATTCGTCCTTCACCGCGAACCGTCTTAGGTTTTACCGGCTTTCTATTCTTGAAACAGCCTATCTCGTACCCCTGGATTATAACGAACACCTTTTACAGCAGCTTGGTTTTCCAGACTGGTACCGCAACGGAACGCGTTTTGTGCTGAACAAGAATTACCGGTTCCCGGATGGCTGGTTGGATGAGTATATGAACAGGTAGGACCTCTTGACGACCGGGTGCGGAGAGAGACTTGTCGGGTAAAAAAACGGGCCGCAGCCATCCGGCCGCGGCCCGTCTCGCTATCGATTCGAGGCTTCTGTCAGTTTCTCATGCTGGTCACCGGGCTGGGCAGCCGTCCCCCGCGGCGGATGAAATTCTCGGCGCTGTAGCGGTTCACCTGCATCACCGGCACCCGTCCCAGCAGGCCGCCGTAATCGATGATGTCCCCCGGCTTGCAACCCGGCGCCAGGATTATACGCACCGCGGTGGTCTTGTTGTTCACCACCCCGATCGCCAGCTCATCCGCTATTATCGCGCTCACCACGCCCGCGGGCGTGTCCCCCGGCACGGCGAACATGTCCATGCCCACCGAGCACACGGAGGTGAGTGCCTCCAGCTTGTCCAGGCCCAGCGCGCCCTCCTGCACCGCTGCGATCATGCGCTCATCCTCGCTCACCGGGATGAACGTACCCGACAGGCCGCCCACGTTGCCGCTGGCCATCGCGCCGCCTTTCTTGACCGCGTCCATGAGCAGCGCCACGGCCAATGTGCTGCCGTGCGCGCCCACCCGCTCGATCCCCATCGCCTCGATTATCCCGGCCACGCTGTCGCCCTGGGCCGTGGTGGAGGCCAGCGAGATGTCCACGATTCCGAACGGGACTTTCAGGCGCTTGGCCAGCTCGCGGCCCACCAGCTCGCCGGCTCGGGTGATCTTGAACGTGGTGCGCTTGACTATCTCGGACAGTTGGGTAAGGTCGCAGTCACGGTTGGCGGCGACAATGTCGCGCACCACGCCAGGGCCGCTGATCCCGATATTGACCGAGTAATCCGGCTCGCCCACCCCGTGAAAGGCCCCGGCCATGAATGGGTTGTCCTCCGGGGCGTTGACAAACACCACGAACTTGGCGCAGCCGATCCCGTTGCCCGACAGCTCAGCGGTGCGCTTCAGCATCGGACCCAGGGCGATCACGGCGTCCAGGTTCATCCCGGCCACGTTGCTGCCCACGTTGAGGAACGAGCAGACCCGCCCGGTGCTGCTGAGCACCTCGGGCAGGGCCTCGATCAGGGCCGAATCGCTGCGCGTGGCCCCTTTCTGGACCAGCGCCCCGAACCCGCCCAGGAAATCCACTCCGCCCTCGGCCGCGGCGCGGTCGAGCATTTTTGCCATGGCGAGGAATTTCTCACCCTCGGCGTGGGTCTCCATGATCAGGCTCACCGGGGTGACCGAGATGCGCTTGTTCACTATCGGCACCCCGTAGAGCACCTCCAGGCGCTTGGCCTCGCGCACCAGCGATTGGGCCGCGGGCTTGATCCGGTTGTACACGTTGTCCAGGAAGCGCGGGAAATCGCTGTGGATGCAATCCTTGAGGTTGATCCCCAGCGTCACGGTGCGGATGTCGAAATGCTGGAACAGGGTCATCCGGGCGGTTTCGAAGACTTCTTCCACACTGATTGTCATGGCTCACACCCGGTTGATTTTTTTGAACAGGTCCTCGTGCTGGATCTGGATCTGAAGGTTCATCTCGGTGGCCACGCGGCCCAGGTCGGCCTTCACGTCCTCGAGGTCCGATTTCGAGTCCTTGAAATCCACCAGCATGATCATCACGAAATGGCCCTGCATCACTTTCTGGGCGATATCCTCGATGTTCAGCCCGTGCTTGAAAATGAGCGAGGTGACCCGCGCCACAATGCCTTTCTGGTCGCGGCCGATCACGGTGACAAAAGATAGCTCCTTGCCCTGGCTGTCGAGCTGGGAGATATTCGGCAGGGGTTCGTTCATCGATGCCTCACACTGGTTGAAATAAGTCTATAATTTTACTGGTTGAACTGAAAACAGCCGCGGCTGTCAGCTCAGGCGCACCTTGACCACGATCTTTTTCACCTCGGCGGGGCTTTCGAACATGGCGCCCGGCATGTGGGCATCCTCCGGGAAAAAGATCGCGAACTCGCCCTTGCGCAGCACCACCATGGACTTTCCGTACGCGGGGTCGAACTTGACGAAATCCTTGGTTGCGTCGTAGGCCTCGGCTTCCGGGGCCTCGGCCGCGGGGCCGTAGTACAGGGCCTCGGGCCCGCCCCCGGCGATGAACTGGACATCCAGGAACCGGCGGTGGCCCTCGTAGATTTTCTGTTCCCTGGGCAGGGTTGTGTACTGCATCACCAGGGCGAACACCCGGTCGCCGTCGATCTCGTAGCGGCCATCCACGGGCGGGTTGGCGGCGTTGGCGCGCAGCCAGGCGAAGGCCTTGTCCAGGCCGGGGACAACGTTCTCGTAGCGGGCGGAATCGGCAAGCTGTGCGGCGATCATTTGGCTTTCTCTCGGTTTTAAGGGAAGGTCTTAAGGTTACAAGTCCGTGTCTGCCAGGGGATAAACTAAAGCAAAACGGCCCCGCAGTCCAGAGGGTTGTAAGGCGGGCTCAGCGCTTGAAACGACGCCGCACGGCCAGCAGGGTCAGGGCGAGCTGGCCGGAAAGCACGAGCGAGGCCACGCCTTTGACAATCTCCAGCCAGGGCGCGGAGGCTTTGTAGACTGCATCATGCTTGAACGGCAACGCCGAGAGGGCATAGCCCAGGGCAGACCAGAAATCGGTCCAGGTGAGCTGCCAGCGCAGGCCGAGGTGGTAGTCCACCAGATGGCCGTCCACGCTGAACCCGGACAGGAGCGAGAACACCCCGAAGCTCAGCAGCATGATACACAGGACAACCAGGGCGTGCCAGTAGCTTGTACCGTAGTTGCTCAAGATTTTATACAGGAAATAAGAATTGGTCCAGCGGCGGTGCCACCGGCACCAGGGTTTGGCTTCGGCCCAAATGCGCTTCCTGCGCATCTCCATCTCACCTACATGGAAATCCTCGGCTGTCTCGAACTCGCGCTTGGCCTCGTAGATTTTAACCAACTGGTGGTAGAGATTGTATATACCCTGGTATCGAATCAGGAAATCCCTATGCGTTTCTGCATCAAACTCATCCAGAAGAGCTTTGCGTCGGAAAATGGATTTACGCCACCAGGTCACGTCATCAAACACCACACGTATGTTTTCTCCCTCCAGCAGAGGTGTCCCAAGGAAACGGGCCTTCACCAAGTTGACCTTGCATAGATATAGGCTACCGTTTCTCATAAACCGCATCATATCGAAATTTACCCATTCTAAGAAACTCCCTTCATGGACTCTACCATCAAAATGAATTACTCCCGAAAGAATGGCCGCGCTGAAATCGGCCAAATGGAATTTGGTCCCGAGGAATTCAGCCGACTGGAATGTGACCCCAACGAATTCGGCCGTATGGAAGATAGATCCGCCGAAGTCGGCTGCTTTAAAAATAGCCCATCTAAAGTCTGCTGATTGGATAATTGCGAAGCGGAAGATGGCCTTCTGAAATCTGGCTCCGCGGAAGATGGCTAACTCGATTCTGGTTCTACTAAAGTCAACAGACTGGAATACTGCATCTTCCAGATGAAGTGGTTTTTGAAAGCATTCTGGTCCAAGCAACGTAATTAGTGTATCTTTACTCATGTCAATGTCTGGAAAACGAAAACCGACAAAGTCAAATGCCTTCGTTTTCTGGTCCATTTGCTGCCTTTTCATTTCCCGATAAAAATCTTTCCTAAAAAGTTCCTCGAATTCGTTGTTCCTTTTTTCATCATCAGAGCCAGGAGATAGTTTTGTCTTTTCCTCCGCACTCAGCTTGGGCAAGTGGAAAATGCAAAGCCCATCCGCATGCACTGGGTGAGGGCATTTCCTTTCTGAATTTGGCCATGAAGGATCGTAATCGTAAGAGCAGCCTGGGGTTTCCTGCAGCATGGAGGCCTCCGGGGTGGGAGGGCGGAGAAAGGAGAAAAGGCGTAAATCAATATATCCGTGAGAAAATCAGCAGGAAAGGTTTTTCAGGCGGCGACAGAGCAGCGTAACACTTTATCCCCCTTCACTCCCCTCCTCTGCCCAACCTCAGCAGCAGGCCCAGCACGTCCAGCAGCCCCACTTTGCCGTCGCCGTTGAAATCCCCGGCCAGGTTGCCCGGGTGACGGCACTCGTAACGCACCAGCTCGGCCGCGTCCCCCAGGGTGAGCGCACCGTCCCGGTTGAAATCCGCCGGCACCGCGTTGCGGGCGTAATAGCTCCGGAACAGGGTCACCAGCTCGGTCTCGCTGCGCGCGGTCGGGTTGTGGCGCTCCGCCGGGTCCATCTCGATGTCCATGTGCTGCCACTCGCGGTAGGAGTAGTAGGACCAGTCGATCCCGTTCTCATCCAGAAGGTCGATCCAGTCGGTGAACCACTGCTTCGCCCCGATAGCCCAGCGCGCGCAGCCGAACTCGCCGCACCAGAGACGCACCTTGTGGCGCGTCCGGAAATAGACCGCTTTCTGGATGTACGGCTTCATGGTGTTCTTGTCCCAGTACTCGGAGCCCCACTCGCTCACGATAGTGCCCGGATAGGGACGCTGCAGCCAGGCCCAGTCGGGGGTGTTGGTCACCTGGCCGCCGAAACGCTGGTGCGTGTAGTCCATCGGGCCGTAGAAATGGAAACTGTAGACCGTGTTGCTGTCGGTGGTGGGCGTGAGGTTCGTAAAGCCATCCGGCCAGCCCCAGGCCGGCGGCTCGACCACGAGCGTGTGCACCTTGTCCACCGTGCGGATCGAGTCGGTCAGCTCCTGGGCGAACGCGGACCACTGCGTGTCCGCGAGGCCGTCATGCGGCTCGTTCAGCAGGTCGTAGGCAATCGGGCCGGCCGAGGCGTAGCGCGCGGCCACCTCTTTCCAGAACGCGATGAAAGCGTTTTTGAGCGGGCGGCTGCCAAACAGCTCGTCCATGCTGTCGAACGACGGGCTCGGGCAGAACACCGTGTACATCCGGTACTTGAGGCACCAGTCGATCAGGTTGAACAGGGTCTCCTTGCTCGACCCGTTCACCCGGCACTGGCCGTCCGCCGTGAGAGTCACATTGACCAGCACACGCACGAGGTTGGCGCGCCAGTCCAGGGCCAGGTAGGCGATATCCGCCTCGCTGTAATTGGTGCCGCCCAGGTTGGCCCCGCGCTGGACAGTCTCCGGCCAGGCCACGGAGACCTCGGCCGCGGCCGGCACGGCAGAGGCGAGGCCTACTGCCAGCACCAGGGCCGCGAGGATATTCAGTCTGACCTTGCCCATTCAGTCGACCTTGATCTTTGCCGGTTCGAGCCGCGGAGCGAGCAGATGGAACAGCAGCAGCGCCACCAGATAGGCCGAGCCGGCGATGATGAACAGCACGGTGAAACTGCCGGTATGGCTCAGGACATAGCCCGTGATTTTCAGGATCAGCATCGCCCCCACCGCCCCGGCCATGCCGCCGAGCCCCACCATCGAGCCCACCGCCTGCTTGGGGAACATGTCCGAGGCCGTGGTGAACATGTTGGCCGACCAGCCCTGGTGCGCCGAGGCCGCCAGCCCGACCAGCATCACGGCCAGCCAGATGTTGTGCACCTGGGTGACGAACACCACCGGCACCACGCACAGAGCGCAGACCAGCAGGGCGATCTTGCGGCCGTAGTTGACAGTGTGTCCTTTTTTAATCAGGTGTGAGGAGAGCCAGCCGCCCAGGATGCTGCCGAAATCGGCCATCACGTAGATCACCACGAAAGGCGGCCCGAACTCCTTGATGTTGAGCTTGAAATCCTGGGCGAAGAACAGGGGCAGAAGGTAGAGGTACCAGCGCCAGACCGAATCGGTCATGAACTTGCCGATCACGAAAGCCCAGGTCTGACGGTGCGGGAGGAGCTTGCGCCAGGCGATTTGCACGTCCGGGTCGGGCGGGTCGCTCTGGATGTAGGCCAGTTCCTCCGGGCTGAGCTTGGGGTGCTTCTCCGGCACCCGGTACATGGCAAACCAGAAAACCAGCCAGACCAGGCCGATTGCGCCGGTGGCGATAAAGGCCCACTGCCAGCCATAATTGATGTAGAGCCAGGGCACGGCCAGCGGCGCCACCACCGCGCCCACGTTCGTCCCGGCATTGAACAGGCCCGTGGCAAGGGCCCGCTCTTTCTTGGGGAACCACTCGGCCACGGTCTTGATCGCGGCCGGGAAATTCCCCGCCTCCGACAGACCGAGCATGAACCGGGCGGCGCTGAAACCGGTGATTGTGCTCATCAGCGCATGCAGCATCGAGGCCGCGCTCCAGAACAGGAAAGCGATGGCGTAGCCCAGGCGCGTGCCGATCCAATCGATGAACCGTCCGGCGCTCACGAGTCCGATCGCGTAGGCCACCTCGAACCAGAACACGATGTCGGTGTAATCCTTGTTCGTCCAGCCGAAGATTTTCTGCAGCTCGGGCCCCAGGAGGCCGAACACCAGACGGTCGATGTAGTTGATCGTGGTGGCGAAAAAGATCAGTGCGCAAATCACCCAGCGCCGGCGGCCGATATGCGCTCCGGCCGCCTGGATGAACGAGCCAGTCGACTTGTCCTCTCCCGGCGTTTTCACTGTTGACGGATCGTTGTTCGCATCGACTGACTTGTCTTTCATCCCTGCGTTCCTTTCGCTTTGAATCCGGGGAGTCTGGCCTGACTTCGGCTTGCGGATTGTTTTTCTGTCTCGGTTAGTTTCGGCTGCCCTATTTGCCGGAGGCCGCCCGCAGCAGCTCGCCGCGCACGGCGCCGAACAGCTCGGTGTCCGTGCTGAAATCCTTCACGCTCCGGAACAGTTGCGAGCAGAGCTTTTCCCCGGCCGCCCGGCCGCTCTTTTTCTGCAGCAGGAACAGCAGTTCGCTGTCCTCCAGCCCGTCCCGGATGTTCTCGAAGCGGATCGTGCTGATCGGACCCTCGGGGCCACTGTAGATGAAACAGCCATCCCCGTTGGCCGTGTTGAACGAGGCCGGGTTCCAGTTGGTCTTGTTCCAGCCCGTGAGCTGCATCAGGTCGTTCTGGCCGTGGCGCAGGTTGGTCAGGTAGTAGAGGAACCCCGGCACGCGCTGCTGCCAGGCCATCCACCAGATCATTCGCGCCTCCACGGCCGGGAACTCGATGAACCAGTTGGCGAACGGCTGCTGCGGCCCCACGCAGATGTACCACCAGACTTCCTTGCCCCGCTTGCGGGTGGCCTCGGCGCGCTCCAGGTCGTAGCTCGGGGTGAGCGGCACCCAGACATCCACCTCGTCCAGCAGACCGCTGTCGTAGCCGTAGGTGGGGTCGTAGCCGGTGGTGACAGTGGGGATCTCGGGGTAGCGCTTCTTGAGGAAGCCCATCACCTTGCGGATCGATCCATACATTTCCGGGCCGATCTCATCGAACCCGTAGAGGTAGGCCCGCTCGGCCAGGTGGCGCTTGCGCAGCTCGGCCACGTAGGGGTCCAGCGTGGCGGCCAGGCTCTGGATATAGCCGTCCGTGCTGATCTCATCCCGCATGTTGATCCGCCCGCCCACATACATCAGGTTGAACGAGTTGAGCTGGTTGCGCTTGGCGAAATGCTCCACCAGCTCGATCCTGGGCGGCTTGCTGCGGTAGAGGTTGTCGGGGTTCAGACGGTGTTCGGCCACGAAAGTGAGGTATTTCAGGTCCAGGCTGTCATCCTGCACCCCGCCGTTGATCTCGTCGAACAGCTCCTCGGCCGTGGTGAACGCGGTGCGGATCGTGGTGCTCTCCGGCAGGACCGCGTCATAGACTGTCACCTCCAGCGGGATATCCCCCACCGGGTGGCCCTCGGCCGTCACCGCCAGACTGCCGCGGTACAGCCCGGGTTTCATTCCGCGGGATGACTTGAGGTTGATCCAGACCGGCATGCTCTCGCCCGGACGCGCGTACATCTGCTCCACCGGCAACAGGGCATCCGGCCACCAGCCCATGTGGTCCACCTCATAGTAGACCGGATCGTGGGTGTAGACATAGCCCACCTGCAGCACCTCCATGCCCTCGGCCGGGAACGCTTCGCCGCTGTCCGCGGCGCGCAGGTCCTCGACCTTGAAACTCAGCCGCCGCACGGCGTCCCGCACGCGGAACACCACCTGGCAGCCCTCGTACTCGCCGCGCGCCATCTCGACCTTGAGCGCGCCCTGCGGCTGGGCGCCCCGGGCGGGCAGGCTCCAGACCGCGTCGGACGGGCCGGGGTTGTGGAACAGCATCACCTTGCGCGTGGTGGGCGCCTGCCAGGCGGCGATCTCGGCGCGGTTCTCGGGCGCGGCCACCTCGAACGCTCCCAGGTCGCGGCGGATCACGGTCTTCGGGTCCCACTTGCAGTCGGTAACAATCAGCTCGGCGCGGTACTGTCCGGGGGTGAGGGTTTCCAGTTCCCCGGGGCAGTCCCAGAGCCAGTAGAATTCTTTCGTATTCTCGTAATAACGCTTGACCAGGGCGCCGTCCGGCCCCCAGATACGCGCCTCGATCCGCGCCAGACGGTTGAGGTCGCAGCGCACCGCGATCATCCCGCCGGACAGTGGGTCCGGGCAGAGCGCCGCATCGGTCAGGACGAGCTCATCCGCCACCAGACGCACGTTGTCCACCCGGAGCGGGTTGGCGCGCCCCGGGCGGTCCTGCGACAGGACCAGTCTCAGGACCGGGGGCGGCGTCCAATCCCGTTTCTCACCCCGGCTGCCGTAGAGCGGCTCGATCCGGCGGTAGAAACCGGAGACATCCAGGCAGGCCGTTTTCCGCTCGCCAGGTTTCAGGGTGAACAGGTCGTAGCGATAGCCCACCGTGGAGTCGCTCAGTCCGCAGCCCACTCCCACTTTCTCGCCGCTGGCGTTGATCAGATCCAGCTCCAGGCGCTGCCAGGCGGCCCAGTCGTTGCGGGGCAGGAGGCTCTCGTTCAGGGTCAGTATTGCCGTGGAGCGCGGCGCGCCCTCGGCGGGCAGGTTGAACTCGATCCGCGCCTCGCGCGAGCCGGGTGCGCCCTCAACGCTGAATTTCCCGTTCGACACTTTCCAGAGCGAGGTGTCGGCCGCCGACTCGAAATCCGACAGGACCCGGGTGTGAGCGGAGGCTGACAGGGAGGAGCAGACCAGGAGGCAGAGCGTAACGGATAAAAACAGCAGGGTTCTCATCGTGCGCCTCACGACAAGCGGTGTGATACTGCGTGTGGGATGGCTTTTAAAAGAAGGCCGGCCTGCCGGGGGCAGGCGCGCGGCTGAGTACTGAAAGCGGATAATAGCACCAAGACGCATCACAAGCCAGAGGAAAAACAGCCGAAAAAAGCACCGGTCCGCAAAAAAAAACCCCGCTCCGGCGTAACCGGGGCGGGGTTATGCAATTACACAATCTCAAACTCGAGCGCTATTCACGGGTCACGTAGGTCTCGTTGACCGCCGAGGCGCCGAAATACTGGAGGCAGAAATCGCGCACCTTGTAGCGGTCATAGGGCTTGCACGAGAACACGTCCAGGTAGACGGTGCGGGCGTACTCGCCCACATGCATCACGATGGAGCTGGTCTCGATGAGCTGGACCACGGTGTAGCCCAGGGTTTCCTTGCGGCCATGGCCGAACAGCTCGGCCAGCGGCTCGCCGTAGCGCTTCATTTCGATCAGGTCACAGAGCTGGACCACGAATTCGAGCAGCTTCTCGCGGCTCTTGATCGTCTCCGGGTCACAGCCCTTGATGTCGAGGATCAGCTCCCAGCCAAAAGTCGTGGCGGCTTCTTTTTCTGCGGTAATCATAATTCTGGCAGTCTCCATGAAAAAATTGTTGAACGGGATCAAATCAGGGGACACACTCCGTACGAGACCGCCGGATTAGTCACATTAGAAGGTGGAACTGAGCGGCCATAAACCTCCCTGTCATTTTAGAAGGACCATTTTACGGGTAAAAGCCTGACCATCAGCACGTAACCGATATAAATATATACCACTGGGGACCCTACGTCCAGAGTCGTCCTCACCCTCCCAGTAGACCGTGTGGCTGCCCGGCTCACGGGGGCTGTCCACCAGGGTGCGCACAATCTGGCCGCGGATATCGAACACCACCAGAGTCACCGGCGTGGCCCCGGCGCCCTCCGGCACGCTGAACGTAATCGCCGTGCGCGGGTTGAACGGATTGGGCGAATTCTGGGCCAGGGCAAAGACGCGCGGCAGCTGGGAGGGCGCCCCCGCCCCGTCCAGCAGCGCGTCGAAAGCTTCCCGCTCCGGCTGGGAAAGGCTGACACTCTGCAGCGCCCGGCGCAGGTAATCGATGTCATCACGGCTCAGGCCGGCCAGGAAAGTCTGGTCATTCTTGCCCTCGGACGCGGCCAGGGAGACCGAGGGGCAGGTCTCGGCCCGGATGTCGCGCACCAGGGCCAGCACATCGGCCAGGCTGTAGAGGCCGTCCTCGTTCCAGTCAAGGCGCGGGTCCCCGGGAGCGGAGCGGGCCAGGAGCAGGAAAGCCACGGCGTCTGTCAGGCCCGGGCGGCCGTCGCCCGAGAAATCGCAGCTCCGGACCACCGCCGGGCCGGTCCCGCTGCCGGAGAGGCTGATATTGAACGCGCTGGCCAGGGAGTCATCCACGCTGAAACTCAGACGGGTGCTGGCAGGGCCCGGCACGAGCGGCGAAAAAGTGAGGCTCAGGCCGGCCGAGTCCCCGGCCGCTATGCGCAGCGTGTCGGCGGCGGAGAGCGAGAACGGCCCGCCCGAGAGGGCGAACTTGTAGGCGTAGAGGACCACGTCGCCCGTGCTCTTGATGTTCAGGACCCGGGTCACGCTCTGGCCGGTCTCCACCGCGCCGAAATCGATGGGCGTGACGCTGACCTGGGCTTTGGGCCAGGCCCCGCGTCCCTTGACCAGCACGTTGAGCGAGGTGCGCGCCGGGTCGTTGGTCGTGAGGGTAAGCTGGGCGTTGTAGGTGGCGTAGCTCACCTTGGGCAGGAACCGCACCAGGATCGAATCGGTCCCGCCGGCCGGCACCCGGTAGTCGCCCATCACCGCGCTGAACGCGGCGTTGGAGGAGGTGATCGAGTTGCCGATAGTGAGTTCGCCGGTGCCGGGATTGGTTACCAGCAGCGGGATAGTCGCGGTCTGCTTGATCTTGGTCACCCCGAAATCGAGGTTGGCCGTGGCGAGCTGCGCCACCGGGATGGGCGCCGTGGTCAGGCCCACGGTCAGCGAGACCAGGGGGTCGTAAGGCTGCGAGGTCTGGTACTTGGTGAACGTCGAGCCGCCGTTGGTGGAATAGTACAGGCTGTTGAAAAACGTGCCGCCGTTTTCCGCGCCCAGGGCCGGGCCATCCCCCACGTCCGCCAGTTGCTTGTTGGGCAGCTGGAACACCACCCACAGGTCGCGCCCGTTGGTCAGGGTGATGTTCTCCCACTCGACCAGGCTGAAATCCTTCTCCTTGCCCTGGAAATTGACCACCTGGCGCAACACGTTCTGCAGGTTGGGCTTGCCCGAGACATCCTCGCAGAGCATGATCCGCGGCCAGAACATGGCGTAGTCGTTGTTCCAGAACTGCATGCCGAACACGGTGAACGCGGCGGGCAGGTCGGCGGACGGGAAACGGACCGCGTAGTAGCAGTTGTCGCTGATATCGCCCGGGAAACTAAGCACCGTGATCCCGCTGTACTGGGCGTCATGACGGGCCAGCACGGTGGCCACGCTCATGGTGAAATCCACCCCCAGGCTGCCGGAGGGCAGGGTCTGGGCGTCATCCAGACGGGTCACGCCGTTGAAGTACTGCGGGATGAACACCTCCGAGCTGCCGTGGGTCTCCTCGTAGGTGTCCAGGTGGGCCAGGTCCACGGAGCGGGCGCGCAGACGGTAGGAGACGTCCTTGCGCAGACCGGCGATGCAGTAGTGCCCACCCTCCAGGCAGAGCGCGGAGATGGACTCGTCGGTGGAGCCGACAGGGATGGCCGAGACAAAAATGCCGAACAGCGGGTTGCCGTCGAAGTCTTTGACCACGCCGGTGATCGAGTCGCGGCTGGTGCTGAAAAGGTCGGTCGGGTAGAGCGCACCGGCCCCGGCGCTGTCGTCCGCGGCCAGCGAGGCCTGGCCATCCGCCGCGTAGGGCCACATGGTGGCGTTTTCCAGGTAGGTGTGGTTCAGCCCCACCAGGTGGCCGATCTCGTGGGTCAGCACGTCCTTCAGGTTGATCAGCTTGCGGCCCAGGTCGGTCTTCTCGGTGGCCGAGAAAGTGAATTCCTCGTTGAAAATGATGTCGGCGTCGGCGATTTCGCCCGTGTCGGTGTAATAGGTGCGCCAGGTCAGGCCGATGGTCGAGGCGCCGGCTTTCTGCGCCACCTTGAAGCCGTCCGTGGTCTGGCTGTCGAAAATCACCAGGTTGTACCCGTCGCTGCCCACCGTGGAATGGGCGGTGGGCTCCATGTAGTTGAAACTGAGGCCGCAGAGGGGGTTGTTCTGCCAGGTGCTGAAACAGTTCTGCACGATCGTGACCAGGGTCGCGTTGTCGATCCGGGAGTAGCCGCCCTGGTTCAGGTAGTAGGAAACCCGCAGGTCGCTGGAGTGCCAGCGCTGGACCGAGACCTTGCCGCTCTCTTCATTGACCGCGTGGCTGAACGTGTAGGCCTGAAGGCTGGTGATGGCGGAAAATACAAACAGCAGACTGGCCCGGACGATTTTTGCTTTCATCTTTTCGCTATCCATGCGTTCTGTTAAAAATAACTCTCATCTCGGCACTCTGGCGCAAGCCTGCGCTCACTTGTCCTGCGACTGGATTCTGGCACGGGTCAGCCGCGCCCGGATACGGGAGAGGAACTCATCCAGACTCTGCCCACCGGAGGCAGCGGCGGAGCCACCGCCCAGCAGGTGCAGGTGCTCGGCCTGGGCCATCTGCGGGGTGACCTTGCTCTTACCGTCCTGGCCCTTGGCCACGTTGTAGCTGCCCTGGCTGAACCCCAGCACCCGGAACCCGCCGTCCCCGGTGGGCTCCAGGAACAGCACGTAACGCGCGCCGCTTGCGAATTGCGGGCTGCCATCCACCTCCTGGCCCACCCGGTCCACGATCCCGCCCGGCAGGGTCACGCGCAGCGAGGCCCCTGGCTCACCCTTGACCGCCTGCTCCACCCGGAAAGCCACATCGGTGAAAATCAGGCTGTGCGAGGCGTTCCAGTAGGAGCGGCTGGTCTCTGTCACCGCCACCACGATCACCGAGGCGCTGTCCACCTGCTCCTCGAACGGCACGTAGCGCAGCACCGTGGCCCGCGCCGGCGCCGCAACTATTGTCAACCCCAGCAACGCTGCCAGCAGCACGGCGCCGCCGATTGTAAAGCGCTTCATCGCTGTCCTCCGCAATCCGGCTCTTTCATTCGGAACAAAAAAATTCCTGTGCTGATTTACCCGGCTTTTCACTGAAAAATACACCATCAATTGCAAAAAGTGTCAGTGCTTTTTCACCGGCGCGTCTATTTCAGGCGCGCGGCCGGTATCTCACCAGCGGCGTATTTCAGCCGCAACGAATCGGTCCCGCCGCCCGGTGTGTCGATAAACCGTATCCCGGCCGGAAGGTAACGGAAAAAGAAATCCCGGCTGGAGGACGGCACGATGGCGTAGGGGGCCGTGCCGAACATCCGGCAGTAGAGCGAATCCCCGCGCCGGAAAATGTTCACGTTGTAGCCCGGGGCGATGGCGTAGCTGCCGCAGAGGCTGTCCAGGCAGGCCACCGGCAGGCTGACCGCCTTCGGCTGCGGGCGACGGTTTCCCTCGGAAAAGCGGGTGAAAGCCACCGGCACATACGGGAACAGATCGGGCAGGGCCTTGAGATACGGCCCGGCGGCGATCTCCTTGTGCAGGTCGAGCTGCACGTAATCGGCGTAATTATGGTACAGCCAGATATAAACCTGACCACTTGTCAGGTCGAAAGCCACCGAATACTGTGTCGCCGGCACCGAGGCCGCGGCCAGGGCCGAGCGCACCGGTTCCAGCGCGGCTGTCTTGTGTTCCAGCACCCGGCAGACCGCCCGGTAGCGGTCGCAGGGGATCGAGGCGGCTCCCGGCTCGGTGTGACGGAAATTGGTCATCACCTGCAGGCCGTCGCGGCTCACCAGGATCGAATCGCTCTCCACCACCGCGCAGGCCCCGCTCGGGTCGGCCAGCATGAGCTGCGACTGGCTGAGCAGCGCTATGTTGTAGCGGCTCAGGGTGTCCAGCGCCGCGGCCACGTCCGGGCACTCCTCCAGCAGTTTCTGCACGATGAAACGGTCGCTCTCGCCCTTGCGGCTGTCCAGGGGCTTGTACTTGAACGCGACCGAGGCCAGATCGAAACACAGCCCGCGGTCGTTGATCCCGCAGGCCGGGGCCTCGCCCCCGAACCCGATGTACAGCACCCCGTGACGGCCGTCGGAGGGCGGCTGGGTCCAGAGGCTGAAATCGGCCTCAGGCCAGTCCTCGTTCGAGCCGAACCAAACCCGGCCATCCCGCGCCAGGCGGAAAATGGTGCAGGCCGGGGCCGGAGACCACTGCCCCGCAACCAGAAACAGAAACAGGCAAAGCCTCAGGACCAGCTTGCGCGTCATAGCCTACCTCGTGGAAAAAGAACATGCACCTGCGACGGGTGTTCCAAATCCGAGTGCGGCAAGGGACGAGTACATCCCGGCGGGGGGATAACTGTCTTAAGATAATATGGATCAGCCGATTATGTCAATAAAACCGTAATGCCGCCTACTATACCCGTTCAAACGGGCTCATTCCCCTCCGGACTGCTTGGCCTCCAGTTCCTCCCAGCGGCCGTAAAGGGCGGCCACAGTCCGTTCTCCGGCGCGTACCGCCTCGTAGAGCCCAGCCAGGGCCGCCGGGTCGCTGGCCACGGAGGGGTCCTCCAGGCGCGCCCGGGCCGCGGTCAGTTCGGCCTCGGCCGAGGATATCCGCTCCTCGATAGTCTCCAGTTCCTTCTTTTCCAGATAATGCAGGCCCTGGCGTCTGGGCGCCGCGGGGGTCTCGGCGCGCTGGGCCGCGCGCAGCCTTTCCTGGGCCGCCCGCTCGGCCTCGCGCTCGGCGGCTTTGGTTTCCAGATAGTAGCTGTAGTTGCCGGGGTAGTGACGGATCACGCCGCCGCCCTCGAAGGCGTAGATTTCCTCCACCACCCGGTCGAGGAACCAGCGGTCGTGGGTGACCACGATCAACGAGCCCTTGAACGAGACAAGCTGCTGCTCCAGGACCTCCAGGGTGGGAAGGTCGAGGTCGTTGGTCGGCTCATCCAGCACCAGCACGTTGGCCCCGGCCAGCATCAGGCGGGCCAGCAGGAGGCGGTTTTTCTCGCCGCCCGAGAGCAGGCCCACCTTGAGGCGCTGCATGGGCGCGGGGAAAAGGAAGCTTTCGAGGAAAGCTTTCTTGTGCAGGCGCTGGCTGCTCACCAGCACGTGCTCGCCGCCGGGGGCGACCGAGTCCCAGATAGTGGCCGCAGGGTCGAGCTGGGCGCGTTTCTGGTCGAAATAGGCGATGCTGGTATTCAGCCCCTCTTTCACGTAGCCGCTCTCGGGCTCCAGTTCCCCCACCAGCATGCGGATCAGCGTGGTCTTGCCGCAGCCGTTGGGCCCCAGCACGCCGATCCGCTCGCCGCCCAGCAGTTCGAGGGAGAAATCGCTCACCACCGGCCGGCTGTCGAACGACATCCCCACCCGGTGCGCCTTGAGGATTGTCCGCCCGGTGCGGCTCTCCGGGTCGAACAGCAGCTCCACCGGCTTGTCTTTCTCGGTGCGGCGCACCCTGGCCATGGATTTGGCGCGGTCGACGCGGGCTTTCTGCTTGGTGCTGCGCGCCTTGGGCCCCCGGCGCAGCCATTCGATCTCGCGGGCCAGTATTTTTTCGCGGCGCTCATCCAGGCGCTGGATCAGCTCCCACTCTTTCTTTTTCGCCTCCAGGAACGCCGAGTAGCTGCCCGGATACTGTTTTATTTTCCCGAGCGAGATTTCGGCGATCCGGTTCACCACCGCCTCCAGGAAATAGCGGTCGTGGGTGATGAGCACCAGGGTGCCACGGAACTCGGCCAGACGGCGCTCCAGCCACTCCACGGTACGGGTGTCCAGATGGTTGGTCGGCTCGTCCAGGAACAGCATCTCGGGCCGGGACAGCAGCACCCGGGCCAGGGCCACCCGCTTGAGCGTACCGCCGGACTGGTGGTCGAGCCGGGTCTCCGGTGCGGGCAGGCCCAGAACGGTTATCATCTCCTCGATCCGCGGTGCGATGTCCCAGCCCCCGCCGATCTGCAGGCGGTCGTGGAGCTCCTGCTGACGGGCGCTCAGGGCGGCGCGGCGGGTGTGGTCGGTCTCGGTCTGGAGCGCGGCGGTCACCTCTGAGAACTCGTCCTGCAGAGCGGTAACCTCTGCCAGGCCCTCCTCCAGGGCGCCGAACACGGTGGCCCCGGGAACGAATTCCGGCTCCTGGGCCAGGTAGCCCACCCGCACTTTTTTCGGGTAGATCACGCTGCCCTCCAGGGGGTTGAGCTGGCCGGCCAGGATACGGAACAACGTGGTCTTGCCGCTGCCGTTGGCCCCGACCAGGCCCAGGCGCGCGCCCTCCTCGATCACCAGCTCCAGCCCGTCGAACAGCGGCCGCGCCCCGAAATCGTGGCGGATATTTTCGGCTTTGAGCACCTGCAACAGAGTCTCTCCCTCGGTCGTTAATTCAGGACAGGGTAAGTTACCCGTCCCTGCGGCGGATGTCAATCCGCAGGGGGGCCCCGAGTGGAAATATGAAAATATGCTGCTTTTATGGACAGAATAGATTATATTGAATTTTGTATAATGGTGCCGGGACGTTTCGAGGGGAGGGAAAACCGCCGCCGGATGGAAAAGCAGTTGACTGGATATTTTATGATTTTCGCAGCATTTCTTCAACAGAGGTGATGAATTAAGTGGGTCTTCTGGACAAGATTAAGAGTATGTTCACCGGTGGGGATAAGCCCGCCGGGAAAAAGGACGATAAGCGCGGCCGCGACGGTCGCAAAGGTGAGGCTGGGCGGTCGGACGGACAACGGGAAAGCCGCGAGGGGCAGGCCGATGGCGGCGCTCGCCGCGGAGGACGGAACCGTCGCAGACGGCCGCCGCGCGAGCAGGGCGAAAGCACCGAGCGCACACAGAAAACCGAGCACGACAAATCCATGGGCGGACAGCCCAAGTCCCCCGGTCAGTCGCGCCACAGAAGCCGCGGACGCGGCAGAGGGCGCAAGGATGGCGCGCCGGGACAGGGCGCCGGGCAGACGCAGGATTCGGCCGCTGGCAGTCAGGATTCGCAGGCTGAAGCCGCCGAGACCTCGCGTCAGCGGGGGGACAGTTACGAGCGCGATTCCTCCGGCTCCCATCTGCGCGCGCGCGGCAAGAAACGGAGCCGCCCGCGGCGGGGCAAGAGCAGCGAGCTGGGCGGCACGGCCCAGCGCATCGAGTTTCCCGAGCTGCTGGAAGTCACCGAGCAGAGCGAGGAGGTCCTGGGTAACGAGTTCCGGCCCCTCGGCCTGTCGGACCGCCTGGTGCTCACCCTGGCAGCCAACCGTTTCCGCATCCCCACCGACATCCAGCGCGAGATGATCCCCGAGGCGATCCGCGGACGGGATATCCTGGGCCAGGCCAAGACCGGCACTGGCAAGACCATCGCGTTCCTGATGCCCATTTTCGAGCGGGTCGACCCGACCCGGGCGGCGGTCCAGGCACTGATCGTGGTGCCCACCCGCGAGCTCTGCCGTCAGGTCACCTGGGAGGCCCAGCGTTTCGGGCGCACCCTTGAGGCCCGCGTGATGAGCGTCTACGGCGGCACCTCGGTGAGCCGTGAGGTGGAGGCGCTCAGGATCTCCGCGCCGCAGATCATGGTCGGCACGCCGGGACGGTTGCTGGACCACATCGGCAGCGGCAACGTGAACCTTTCGGAGCTTAAAACACTGGTGCTGGACGAGGCCGACCGGATGTTCGACATCGGGTTCCGCCAGGACATCATCCGTATCATCAAAGCCTGCCCGGACAAGCGTCAGATCATGCTGCTGTCGGCCACCCTTGACAGTGAGGTCGAGGAACTGAGCGAGCGCTACATGACCGACCCGGTGCAAATCTACGTGAGCAAGGATGAGATTACGGTGGAGTCGATCTGGCAGCGCATCATCTCCGCGGAGCGCGGGAAAAAGATCGACAAGCTGATCGCCCTGCTGCGCCGTGAGATGCCCACCCAGTCGATCATCTTCACCAATACCAAGCGCATGAGCGATTCCCTGTCCCTGCGGCTGGAGAAGCTGGGGTTCAAGGCGCGCTGTATCCACAGCGACCTGAGCCAGAACAAGCGCGAGCGGATCATGGACGATTTCCGCACCGGCGGGATCGAGCACCTGGTGGCGACCGACGTGGCCGCGCGGGGCCTTGATATCACCGGGATCAGCCACGTGATCAACTACGACGTGCCGGCCAACCCCGAGGATTACGTGCACCGGGTGGGCCGCACCGGACGGATGGGCTCGGCAGGCAAGGCTTTCACCTTCGTCACTCCCACCGAGGGCAAGGAACTGACCCAGATCGAGAAGCTGATCAACAAGATGCTGGGGGAGTATGATCCTGAGGCGCACGAGCAACACCAGACGCAGCCGCAACCTGCCGGCGTCGGGCCTCAGGCCTGAGAGACGCGGTGCGGGAGACCTCCAGGCCCCGGCCTGGAGGTCGGCCCTGACGGCAACTGCCGACCCGCCCGGCATCCCACGCCATTCTTCGCCCCGGTGATAATGCTCACCGGGGCGATATTTTTCTGTGTTGCCTCCCTCGATCCAGTCTTGTAGATTCCTCAGCGAGGCGTGCCCGGAGCTTTCGGGAGAGCGGGCCGGGCCAAGCCTGCCTTCACATTCAGCTTTTTCCCTTCCGCTTCCTTTATGATTGCAAGTCTGGGAGACGCGTCATGCCAGCCATGAGCGCAACCTGTTTCCGGACGATCCTGTTACTGGCCGTATGCAGCCTATCACCCATGAGCCGCGCCTGCGCCGTTGAAAACCAGGCCGCCAACGGATGTTGGCCGCAACCGTACGCGGTCAACCGGGACGAGGCCGCCGGAGTGCTCCGCCTGTCCACCCCCTACTACACGATCGAGCACGACCTGCGGCCCGGCGGCCTGCCTTACCCGCTGGCCGGAATCGCCGAGGCGGAGCTGGTGGACAGCAGCAGCCGCAGCGCGCTGGATGCCGCCGCTCTGTCCGGAGAGGGACTTAACCTGAGTATTCCCGGCCTGAGCGTGCTGCTTCTGCACGTGCGCTGAAAGGCGGCGCCGCAGCCGGGCTGAACAGATACACCTTTTCCGTCACGCGCGACCGAGACGCCGCGCTATGGCCTATCCGCGCAACATGGCGTTCATTCCAAAAAAGGACGATGCTCATGCGAGCTGCAACCGGTTTATCAGTCAAGGTGCTCTGTGCGGCCATTCTCGTCTGCCTGCCGCTTTCGTCGGCGGCGGCGCAGAAGCGTTACGACGTGCGCGAGCTGGGCGCGGCGGGTGACGGCGTGACCAAGGACACGCGCGCGATCCAGAAAGCCGTGGACCTGGCCCACGCCGACAGTGGCGGCACGGTCTGCTTTGCGCCGGGGACCTACCTTTCCGGCACGATCATCCTCAAGAGCAATGTCACCCTGGAGCTGGCCACAGGGGCCACCCTGCTGGGCAGCCCGGACACGTTGGACTACCCGCGCATCCGTCCCGGTTTCCGCTCCTACACGGATGGCTATGTCAGCCAGAGCCTGATCTTCGCCGAGGGCCAGCACCACCTGGGCCTGACCGGCGGCGGCACAATCCACGGCAATGGGCAGCGCTTCCAGTGGAGCGAGTACGGCAGCCGGCCGGACGTGATCCGCATGGTGAGCTGCAAGCACATCCGGGTCGAGGGGATAACGCTCACCAGCTCGCCGCTCTGGATGCAGCACTACCTGAACTGCGAGTTCCTTTCCGTCCGCGGCATCCATGTCTACAACCACAGCACGTACAACAACGACATGATCGACGTGGACTGCTGCCGCAACGTCACCATTTCCGACTGCTACGGCAACAGTGATGACGACGCCCTGACCCTGAAGAGCACGGCCGACACTCCCACCGAGAATGTCACCGTGACCAACTGCGTGCTGGGCAGCGGCTGCAACGCGATCAAGATGGGGACGGAGTCCAACGGCGGGTTCAAGAACATCAGCATCTCCAACTGCGTAATCGACTCCTACATCGGCAAGAAAGGCTTCTACGCCCTGCCCAAGGGGATCGGCGGGATAGTGCTGGAGATAGTGGACGGCGGCACGCTGGAGAACGTGACGATTTCGAACATAGCGGTGAAAAACGTGATGGTCCCGCTGTTCCTGCGTTTCGCCAACCGCGCCCGGCCGTTCAAGGCGGGCATGCCCAAGCCCGGCATCGGCACGTTCCGCAACGTGGTGGTCAGCGACATCATCGCCTCGGGCGTGGAGGCCTACGGCTGCTCGGTCACGGGGTTGCCCGGACACCCGTTGAACGGGATCACCCTGTCCAACCTGCGTTTCACTTTCCCGGGCGGCGGCACCAAAGAAAATTACGCCCGGCCCGTGCCCGAGCTGGAGGCGGATTACCCCGAGGCGGTCATGTTCGACTCGCTGCCCGCCTACGGGCTGTATATCCGTCACGCCGAGGGCCTGCGGCTGGAGAATATCGATTTCGCGCTGGAGAGTGCGGACTCGCGCCCGGCGCTGGTGCTGGAGGATGTGAAGGGTCTGGACCTGGACGGGTTCAGCGAGCGGCGGCCGGATGCGCCCGCGCTGCCCACGGTCGAGTTCCGGGGTGTAAGCAACGCCCTTCTGCGCGGCTGCCGCCCGGCGGATGGCGCGCCGGCGTTCCTGCGCCTGGTGGGGCCGAACGAGCGGATCAGCCTGATGGCGAGCGACCTGTCCGGGGTGGGCAAAGCGGTGGAGGCCGCCGCCGGGGCCGACCTCAAGGCGGTGTTCGAGTCCGGCAACCGCGGCGGAAAGTGATCCACGGCCCGGAAAACCAGCAAAGGTAGTATCTGAAAAAGAAAAGGGGCACGGCGCGCCGTGCCCCTGCTTTTTTAATCATTTAACCGACAAAGATATTTCACTCCACCTGCAGCAGCAACCCTTTCAGATATTCGCCCTCGGGATGGAACAGGCTGACCGGATGGTCCGCGCCCGCGCCCAGGACTTGCAGCACCCGCACCGTGCGGCCCGCCTCCACCGCCGCGGCGAACACGATCTGACGGAACAGGCGCGGGTCCACGTGGCCCGAGCAGGAGAACGTGAGCAGCACCCCGCCGGGCGCGAGGGCGCCCAGGGCCAGACGGTTGATGTCCTTGTAGGCCCGGCTGGCCCGCTCGACATGCGAGGAACGCCTGGCCAGGGGCGGCGGGTCGCAGACCGTAAGAGCATAGGGCCCGCTGTCATGGCGCAGGTACTCGAAAGCATCCTCCCGGACCAGCGGGTGCGCGGCCGGGTCGAGGCCGTTGAGGCGGTAGTTCTCCGCCGCGGTCTCGAGCGCCGGGACCGAGGAATCCACCCCGGTCACGCTCGCGGCCCCGGCGGCGGCCAGGTAGACCGAGAAAGCCCCGCTGTAGCAGAACAGGTTGAGCGCCCGTGCCCCGGGGCTCATCCAGCGCGCGGACAGGGCGCGGTTCTCGCGCTGGTCCAGGAAGAAACCGGTTTTCTGCCCGGCGACCGGGTCCACCCGGAAACGGTGGCCGTGCTCGGTCACAGTCAAATTGTCCGTGACTTCGCCGTACAACGGCCCCTTGACCGGCTCCAGCCCCTCCTCGGCGCGCGCCGGGCCGGTGCTGTTCTCGAACACGAATTCCGGCTCCAGGCGCTCCACCAGGGCCCGGACCAGCTCCGGGCGCAGCGTCTCCGCCCCGGCGGTGTTCAGTTCCACCACCAGGCCGGGCCCGTAGCGGTCCACCACCATGCCGGGAAGGAAATCGCCCTCCGAGTTGACCAGGCGCAGGCAATCCGTGTCCGGGGGCCTGATCCGCTCACGCAGGGACAGGGCCTGATCCAGGCGTTGCTCCAGAAGCGGCCTGGCCCAGGACTCTCCCGGCTCACGGCTCACCACGCGGCAGATTATCTGGCTGGCGCTGTTGAGATAGCCCGCCGCCAGCCAGGCGCCGTCCTGCGAAACGATGTCGCAGGCCGAACCGGCCGTCGCACCGGCTGGCTCCACGCTGCGCACCGCCCCGCTGAAAATCCAGGGATGCCCGCCCAGGACCGGCTTTTCACGGCCCCGGGCGAGCGTGACTTTCACTTTCTGCATCCCGACTCCCCCGCTCTCAGGCTCCGCAACCGAACGCTTTTTTCATCTCACCGATCCAGCGCGGAATAGCCGTGCGCGGGTCCTCTTTCGACTCGTACTCCAGGGCGACCCAGCCCTTGTAGCCTCCGTCACTCAGCAGCTTGGCCAGGCGCGGCAGGTCCACCGGGAACTCTTTGTCCTCGTTGTCGTACATGTCAACTTTAACCTGGACGTTCACGGAGCGGGGAATGGCCTTGGCCAGTGACTCCCAGGCATCGTGATGGTAGTTGCCGCCGTCCAGGTTGATCCCGAACCAGGGGTGAGTCCCCACCGCGTCGCAGATCGCCAGGTGGTCCTCCACGTACTCAGTGATCCCGCCGTGGTTCTCCAGGCCCAGGAACACACCGCGCTCGCCGGCGTAGTCCAGGCATTTCTTGATGCAGTCGGCGATCTGGACTATCATTTGCTGCTTGTCCATGCCCTCTTTCAGCTTGCCGCCGAAAATACGGATGTGCGGGGCGAAAAACTCGACCGAGTTGTCGATCCACTGCTTGACCTTGGCCACCTCAGCGTCACGCTCCTCCGGGGTGGGCAGGCAGAAATCGTTGCCTATCGCCGTGCCGCTGACTACGATCCCGGAGCGGTGGGCGTGGTGCTTGATCTCGTGCAGGTAGGCTTTGTCGAAATCGGGCTTGAAATAGTAGGAGGTGAGCTCCGCTCCCGGGATGTTCAGCTCGGCGCAGTAGTCGATGAAGCCGAAGATGTCCATCTTGCCGGCGGTAAGCTCATCGCGCATCGAGTAGGCGGCCAGGGAGAGGTTCATGTTCTTTACCGCGGGCGCGGCGGCCGGGGCTGCCTCCGCCCCTCCGGCGGAGGGCGCCTGTCCGCAGGCAGTCAGGGCGGCCGCGCCCAGGGTGAGGGCCGAGGCCTTGAGCACCTGACGGCGCGAGAGGGATTCGTTCATTATTTCCGCTTTCATGCATCTCCTCCTGTGAGTTTTCATATTCCCGCATTGGCGGTAATTGGTTCAGTCTCCCGGAGAATCCTATATCCGGCCGCGGCGGGTGTCAAGTTTTCACTCATCGCGGTGGCGAAATGCGCTCTTGTCCGCAAAAGGCCCCCGCTGTAAATTGGGATTTTCCAGTCCGTAAAAATGAATCTCCGATGGAGGCACAGATGGCAAGGCTGTCCGGCAGGGTCCGTGTCCTGAGCGACAGGGAGATGCAGCTCGTACATTCTGCGGCGCTCGATATCCTGGCGGGCGTGGGCCTGCGGGTGCACCACGACCGGGCGCGGCAGCACCTGATCGAGGCCGGGGGCTCGCTGTGCGCGGATGGTCTCACAGTGAAAATACCTACCGACGTGGTGGAGAACGCAGTAGCGCACCTTCGGCGCGATTTCCTCAGCCCGGCGCGGGTCGGGCTCAAGCAGGCCCAGCGCTACTCGGAGTTCAGCTACTGGCAGCGCGGCGAGGAGCTGCACCACGATTTCGCGGTCAACGCGGGCGGTTTCTGCGCCCTGTTGCTGGACCTGGAGGGACGCCGCCGCTACGCCACGCTGGAGGATGTCTACGACTCGTTCAAGCTGATCAACGCCCTGGATGAGATCACCTGGTCCGGCTTGCCGGTCTCCGACCAGGGAATGCCGCACGAGCTGCGTTGCGTGACCCTGGCCGCCGAGCTGGTCAAGTACACGCGCAAGATCGGCGGGATCGAGGCCTGGAGCGTGGCCGACATCCGCGCCATCGAGGAGATAGCCATTGTGGTGCGCGGCAGCCGCGAGGCGCTATTGCGCGAGCCGGTGCTGGTGGGCTACGCCGAGACCCGCTCGCCCCTGGCGCTCGACCCCAACATGGCCGAGATTTTCATCGAGTACGTGCGCCGCGGCCTGCCGCAGTCGCTGGACACCATGCCCGCGGCCGGGACCACCGCCCCGGCCAGCGGCGCGGCCACCCTGGCCCTGGGCCTGGCCGAGACCCTGGCCGGGCTGGTCCTGGGCTGGGCCGTGAACCCCGAGGCCGTGCTGAGCCTCGATTTCACCGGCGGCTACTGCGACATGGGCACGCTCAGTTTCCCCTACGCCGGGCCGGACCGGGCCACACTGCTGGGGGCGCGCATCCAGATTTTCCGCGAGCTGTACGGAATCACCGCCGGTGTGCACGGCGGCAAGACCAACTCCTGCGAGCCGGGGTTCCAGGCCGGGATGGAGAAAGCCCTCTCCAGCCTGTTCCCCCTTCTGTGCGGGGCCTGCGGGATCGGCACGGTGGGGCAGTTGGAGTTCGGCCTCACCTACAGCCCGGTCCAGCTGGTGCTGGACTGCGAGGTCACGGCCCAGGTGCGCCGCATGCTGCGCGGCTTCGAGGTGAACGAGCGGACCCTGGCCCTCGACCTGATCCGTCAGGTCGGCCCGGAGGGCAATTTTGTCACCACCGATTTCACCGCTGACAACTACCGCAACGAGTTCTGGCTGGGCGGCCTGACCGAATGCCTGGCCTGGGAGGCCTGGACTGCGAAAGAGGTGCGCGGCATGGCGGCCCGGGCCGAACAGAAAGCGCGCGAGATCATGGCCCGCCCGCTGGAGCCGGTCTTGAGCCGC
Source organism: bacterium (assembly GCA_021372515.1). NCBI lineage: Bacteria > bacterium. Next base: position 2,000 of record JAJFUG010000129.1, on the reverse strand, counting down.
GAGCAGAGCGACGAGATCGACCGGATCGTGGCCTCCCACGCCCGGAGCGTGCTGGAGGGACGGGGCTGATATCCGACCCCGAAGAACGAATCGTGTCTAAATTGTTGCATAATCTCAAATGCATTACTATCTTAAATTTTTACGCCGATTTCTTATTGATGCCTTACACCCATAAAAACATTCAACCCTGAACTGAAGGAAAAAGTTCGATGGCGGATACGTTCGTTTTCACATCCGAATCGGTGACCGAGGGGCATCCGGACAAGGTCTGCGACAAGGTCAGCGACAGTGTTCTGGACGCGGCCAAGGGTTTCGACCCTGCCAGCCGCGTGGCTTGCGAATCTCTGGCGACCGAGGGCATTCTTTTCCTGACCGGTGAGGTCTCGAAAGCCTGCCTGCAGAACATAGATTTCGAGAAAGTGGCCCGCGAGGCCGTGCGCCGGATCGGCTACACCGACCCGAGTATCGGTTTCGACGCCGACACCAGCCAGGTGATTGTCAAGATGAAGCCCCAGAGCGAGGACATCTCGGTCGGGGTGAGCGGTGCGGGCACGTTCAAGGAGATGGGCGCCGGAGACCAGGGCATGATGTTCGGCTACGCCACGGATGAGGGCCGCAAGGCCGGCCTGGACACCGAGCTGATGCCCACCCCCATTTTCCTGGCCCACAAGCTGGCCAAGCGCCTGACCGAGGTGCGCAAAAGCGGCCTGCTGCCCGGCCTGTATCCGGACGGCAAGACCCAGGTCTCGGTGGAGTACGTTAACGGCGTGCCCAGGGCGATCCGCAACGTGGTGGTCAGCAGCCACCACCGCAAGGACTACAAGCTGGCCGACCTTCGCGCCGACATCCTGGACAACGTGATCATCCCCGTGCTCGGCCACATCGGCCTGATCGACGAGAACGACCTGGCCGTGGAGAAAGGCAACATCGAGAGCCGCAAGGTGTTCATCAACCCGACCGGCATTTTCTCGGAGGGCGGCCCGAAAGCGGATGCCGGCCTGACCGGCCGCAAGATCATCGTCGACACCTACGGCGGCATGGGCCGTCACGGCGGCGGCGCTTTCAGCGGCAAGGACCCGTCCAAGGTGGACCGCTCGGCGGCCTACATGGCTCGCTACGTGGCCAAGAACGTGGTGGCCGCCGGCCTGGCGGATGTCTGCGAGGTCGAGATCGCTTACGCCATCGGCGTGGCCGAGCCGGTCTCGGTCTATGTCTCCACCTCCGGCGCCAAGTACCCGGCTGACAAGATCGTGGCCGCGATCCGCCAGGTGTTCAACCTGAAACCGGCCGGGATCATCGAGACCTTGAACCTGCAGCGCCCGATCTACGAGCCCACCGCGGCCTACGGCCATTTCGGCCGCACCGGGGAGGGTTTCACCTGGGAGCGCACGGACAAGGTGGCGGCCCTCAAGGCCGCGGTGAGCTGAGGCATCCCGGCAGCACGATTAGGCAATCCTGGAGGGGCACGGTGCGCCGTGCCCTGAAATACAACCCCCTGTATCCCCTTTTCTAAGGGGGAATGAAAGCCCGGGCCCCAGACATCGGGGGAACCGGCGGGAAAGCCGGCCGTTTGATTCCCCCTTAACAAAGGGGGTGCCCGCTGCAAGCGGGCGGGGGTTGTCCTGGCAGGATAGAATATGAATGACCTGTAGGGGCGGGTTTTAAACCCGCCCCTACGAGCAATGGAATATGAATTAGGAACGGTTTCAACACGAACCGTAACCGGAAACAGGAATGGATAAAAAACAGAAAGTTCTCGTAACCAGCGCCCTGCCCTACGCCAACGGCCCCATTCACCTGGGCCACCTGGCCGGGGCCTACCTTCCGGCGGATGTGTTCGTGCGCTATTGCCGTCTCAAGGGCCTGGATGTGCTGTACATCGGCGGGACGGATGAGCATGGGGTGCCGATCACCATCGCCGCGGACAAGAGCGGCCAGACCCCGCAGCAGGTGGTGGACCACTGGCACGCCCACATCTCCGACTCGTTCCGCCGCGCCGG
>JAJFUG010000128.1 GCA_021372515.1 bacterium | reverse complement strand
GGCGAAATTGAGGCTCAGCCCCTTGCGGCCATCCGCGGAAACTCCACTCAAGGCCCGGCCCAACACCCGCTCCTCGCCGGTGAACACGTTGTGCACCACGCTCACGAACCGGCCCTCGCGCAGGTCGTTGAACGTGACCAGAGTATCGGGCGAGCTTCCCAGCCACTGCTGCATCGCGCCCTGCTGGAAATTCCAGGCCTGCGTCTTGGAAAGCGGCTTGAATTCACCGGTCGCCAGGTCTACCAGCCCCACGGTCGCGGTTTCGCCCTCGACCGGATTGCGGTTTTCGGCCAGGGCGGTTTCCAGGCACAGGACGCGCGTGCCCGAAGCATTGACCGAGCGAAGGTGGTAGTAGGCGCTGGCGAAATGCTGGGCAGGCCCCGCGGTCAGACGGCGCACGGCCACGGAATCGGGCAGACTGTCCGCGCGGCTGCGTCCGACCGGGCAGTTGCAGGCTAAGGAAAGAGTTATTGCGAGACAGAGACCCAGGGCCACGCCGCGCATCGCTCACCTCCCCCAGTGGCTGTAGAAATCTTTCAGAACGCCGAACGACTTCTTGTGCTTGCGGTCGATAGTGACCACGCCTTTCATGTTCTTGCCGTTCTGGCCCGGCACCTCGGCCCGCGAGGGGTCGTAGAAATCGCTGTAGAGCCAGGGGAAAATGCCGCTGAACTCGGGCACTGCGGCGATCATGTCGAGCTGGCTGCGCACGAGGGTGGCCTGGTAATTCTCGCTGAACAGCTCCCAGTCGCCGCGGGGGACATCCACCACGCCGTCGCCGCCGATCTCGCTCACCCAGAACGGCATCACCGGGAACTCGCGCACCCGGCGCTCCAGCTCCCGGCCCTGCTCCGCCATCACCGTGGCCAGCTCCGTGCTGTCCGTGGACCACTGCACCGGACGGCGTCCCAGAAAAGTGTACCAGCCGGGGTAGAGGTTGGTGCTGTAGATCTCCTCCCAGTTGGTGGGGTTGGCCGAGTTGCCGTTGTGCGCGTAGCTGGTCAGGCCGTCCGGAACCCAGCGGCGCAGTTCCTCGTGCAGCGCGCCGAAGAACAGCACCTCCTCGTGCTCGTCGAACCCGCACTCGTTGCCCAGGCTCCAGACCATCACCGCGGGATGGTTACGGTGGGCCAGGGCGATCTCGCGGATCAGGTTCCTGGCCAGGTCCTGGCGGCCGAGGTCGTAGTCATGGACCCAGTAGACCGCATTCTCCATCCAGACCAGGATCCCCACGCTGTCCAGGGCTGAAAGCATCCGGGCCTCCAGCGGGTAGTGGCAACGCACGGCGTTCACGCCCAGCTCGCGGAAATTGGCCAGGTCGGTGGCGAACATTTCCGGGTCGAGTGTGCGTCCGGTCCCTGGAAAATCCACATGGTAGCAGATCCCCCGCACCTTGAACGGTTGGCCGTTGAGCAGGAAATCGCGTCCCCGCACGCCGTAGGTGCGGATTCCGACCGTGGTCTCCACCCGGTCCTCCGGACGGCCCTCGATGGACAGGCTCGCCACCGCCTTGTAGAGGTAGGGGCTGTCCGGGCTCCAGGGGTGGGTGTCCTTGGGCTTCACCGTGAAAGTGCCGCGCAGCGTGCTGCCCTCTCCGGCCAGGCTCACGTTCTGGCGCAGGGCGCCGGCCGGGCGGCCCTCACGGTCCTTTAGCTCCAGGCTGAACACCGCCTGGGCGGTGCCGTCGCGCCCCAGGCCCTCCACGACCGCGCTGGCCTCCAGGACCGCCCCCTGCGGGCCCAGGCTCAGGGTGCGGACATAGGTTTGGGCCAGGTGTACCTTGGGGGTTATTTCCAGGCGCACGGGACGGTAGATGCCGCCGTAGTTGGCCCAGCCCACATCCGCCGGGACGCGCAGAAGGTGACGGCGGTTGTCGACCCGCACCGCGACAGAGTTTTCCCCTTTGACCAGCTCGCCATCCAGCGGCACCCGGAACTCGGTGTAGCCGCCCTCGTGGTCTGCCAGGGTTTTGCCGTTAAGGTAGACACGGCTCAGGTAGTTGACACCCTCGAACACCAGCTCGGCGTGCACAGCCGACGGGTCGCCGTCGAAATTGAACCTCCTAAAATACCAGGCCACGCCCTCGAAATACTTGAGGTCCTCGAACTGGCGCTCCCAGCAGGAGGGTACCTGAGTCGTGCGCCAGGCCGCGCGGTTGGTGCCGGGGGCCTCGAAAGCGTGACGGCCGCCCTCGCCCACATCCGACAGCCGGGGCAGCATTTTCCACTCGCCGTCCAGGCTCAGGCTCCGGCGGGCCGTGCTGTCCGCAGCGGACAGGGCCTGGAAAGAGCAGAGAAGAAGAAACAGTCCGATCCAGTGGATTCTCAATTCAGCCTCCCGTAATCATTCCGGATTTAATCGTAGAACGGCTCAACGGCACGAGCGGGCGCCGGGCCACAGTCCGCCTGACCGGCGCTCCCGCCAGGACCAGACCGCCGCCCTCCAGGCCGGTCACGGCCGGGCAATGCCGCATGGGATCGCCTCCTCAATCTCCCCTGCTCAATCCGTGGGCAATGTGCGGTACCAGGTGCGGTACATGATCGCCGCGGTAGCCAGGAACACGGTGACAAACAGGGCCAGCCAGTTCCAGCTGTGCAGCATCAGGAACACCACCATCAGGTTGAGGCAGAAAAGATTCAGCCCGCCGACCGCGCAGTTGAACATGTCCAGTCCGAACATTTTCTCGCGGCTGTGGGCCGGCCAGCGCTCGAGCACCCAGTTCTCCACGGTGCGCCAGCGGCCGAACGGATGCACGCTGCGGTAGAACTCGATCAGGGTCTCTTTTTCAGTGGCCGGGGTAAGCAGAGCCACCACCACCGCCACCACCAGCGACACACCTGTCATCAGGAAATAGAAGGCGTAGTCGGGCCAGACATAGCCGTAGGTCCCCTGGATCACTTTCTGGGCCGCCGCCACAAGGAACGCGGCCATGATCCCGAACGAGAAGCCCCAGCCGTTGAACCGCCACCAGTACCAGCGCAGCACCAGCGAGACCAGCATGCTGCCGCCCAGGATCTGCAGCACCCAGACCCCCAGCTCCAGGGCGCTGTGCATGCTGGTGCCCAGGAGCACCCCCACTATCACGAACAGGATCGAGCTGATGTAGGTAGTGATGATGAACTCGCGCCGTCCGGCCTCGGGCCGGAAATGACGGGTGTAGAGGTCACGGATGATGTAGGAGACGCCGTTGTTGATCGAGACGGAGAAAGTGGACATGAACGCGGCCAGGAACCCGACCAGCACGAAACCCTTGAACCCCATGGGGATGACCTCGTTGATGATCTGGGGCAGGATCATGTCGGTATCGTTGAAATTGATGTTGGTCGAGGCCAGGGCCAGGATCGTGATCCCAACCACCAGCATCCAGCGGGGGAAAGCCAGGGCGTTGAACAGGGCGCCCTGCTTGCAGGTGTCGCGGGCGCACTTGGTCGAGAGCATGAACTGCATGCCCTGGCCATAGCCCGGGCCGCTGAAAAAGGCCAGCAGGGTCTGGAAACACCACATCATGACCCAGGGCCAGAATGTCTCCCAGGCGCCGGCCGGGTAGCCGGCCATGGCCTTGTCCGCCATGTAGCCGATGTGCGCGGTGGGCCACCAGGTCTCCCAGCCGGCCGGGGTGTGGGCGGCGATAAAAGCGGCGTCCACCTTGGTGAAAGCCACGACTGTGATGTAGAGCGAGGTCAGAAGGAGGATGAAGGTCTGGATCAAGTCGGTGTAGGCCACGCTGAACAGCCCGCCCAGCATGGCGTACAGGGCGGTGAACGCGATCACGATGATGCCCAGGATCTGAGCGTTGGTTGTCGGGTCGGGGTGCAGGGCGGGCACGAACGCGCTGACAAACTTGCCCACCCCGACAAAGGCGTAGGCCACATATCCGATCAACAGGCCGATGGAGACAAAGGCGATGGTCAGACGGGGCAGCTCGCCGGCCCAGCCCTTGCCGAAACGGGTGCTCATCCACTCGGCCGCGGTGACCACGTTCGAGCGCCGTATCCAGCGTCCCAGGTGGCAGGCCATGGCGATCTCGGCCACCACCCAGATGTTGTACCAGAACGAGCGCACGCCCATGAAATAGAAAATGGAGACATTGACCATCGTGCCGGTGATGTCGATCGAGGACATGCTCGAACTCATGGCCGTGATCCACCAGGGGATCTTGTTTCCGCCCAGGAAATAGGAGCGCACATCGGTCGAGGCGACCCGGCAGTGCGCCAACCCGATCCCGAGCATGATCGCGAAATAAAGGCCGATGATGATGTAATCGAGGCTGCCCATTCTGTCTCCCTGTCTTAACTGCCGTTCGGTCACTTTACAGCGGGGAATGTCTGTGTGAGAGAATAAGCGGAGGAAACCGCCGGGGCGCGGGCCACCTGCGGACTGTGAAATAATTTAGGCCAAGCTGTCTGGCAGTCAAGGATTAAGGCGCGGGCAGGGCAGACGGATCAGAACTGGAAATAGATGAACTCGTTGTTGTTGAACTCACCGAATACGATTATAACGAGCAGGATTGTGTAGAGCATGGCATAGCGGGTCCAGACGCCGCCCCGGGGGGCGATGCGCTCGCCCAGGGGGCCACGGCGCTGCAGCAGGTGCACCACTTCGAGCAGCAGGATGGAAAGGGTGGCGATGATCAGGCCGCCGTTACTCAGTCCGAGCAGGAATTCGGTCTTGCCCGGCGTGGCGAGCATGCGCCGGAACTGATCCCAACCGCTGAACCGGCCAATCTTTTTAAGGATAGTCAGGGCCTGCTCCAGGTTCCGCGCCCGGAAAAATACCCAGGAGAAAAGGACCAGATGGAAAGTCGTCACCACGCGCAGAAAGCGCAGCAGCCCGGGCCGCTTGAGCAGTCCCAGGGCCGAGACAAGGGCGTAGCGGGCTTTCTCGGTCCAGAGCGAGAACAGCAGGTAGAACCCGTGCAGGGCGCCCCAGATGACAAAGGTCCAGTTGGCGCCGTGCCAGAGGCCGCTGACCAGGAAAGTGAAGAAAAGGTTGAAATACCAGCGTCCTCGGCTCACCCGGTTGCCACCCAGAGGGATATACAGGTAGTCCCGGAACCAGGTGGAAAGCGAGATGTGCCAGCGGCGCCAGAATTCACCGATCGACTTGGAAAAATAAGGACGGCGGAAATTTTCCATCAGCTCGAAACCCATTATCCGCGCGCTGCCGATGGCGATGTCGGAATACCCCGAGAAATCGCAATATATCTGGAAGGCGAAGAAATAGGTGGCGATAAGCAGGGCCACGCCGCCCTGCTGCTCCGGACTGCCGTAAACCCGGTTCACGAGTATAGCCAGTCGGTCGGCGATGACGACTTTCTTGAAAAAGCCCCAGAGCATCTGCTGCAGGCCGCTGAGAAAGCGCTGCCGGTCGAAGGAATTGACGCGGTAGAACTGGGGCAGAAGGTTGGTGGAGCGCTCTATCGGCCCGGCCACGAGTTGCGGGAAGAAGGAGACGTAAAGGGCGAAAGTCGGCAGGTGGCTTTCGGCCGGAGTCTTACCCCGGTACACATCGATCGTGTAGCTCATGGTCTGGAAAGTGTAGAAAGAGATGCCAACCGGCAGAAGAAGCTTGAAAACCGGAACGTCGTAGAACAGGTTATAGTGCTGGAATACGGCGCGTGCGCTTTCGTTGAAGAAATTGAAATACTTGAACGAGAAAAGCAGTCCGAGGTTGGAAAGCATGCTCAGCAGCAGGTATTTCCAGCGCTTGGCTGGATCCTCGGTGCGCGACATGGCCAGACCGGCATAGTAATCGATCAGCGTCGAGATGACGATTAGTATGATGTACTCGGCTTTCCAGCACATGTAGAAATAGTAGCTGGCAGCCAGCAGGAAATAGTTGCGCCAGCGTACAGGCAGGTTGAAATAGAACAGCAGGACCAGCGGGAAGAAAAAGACGAACTGAAGGGAGTTGAAAAGCACGTCGCCATCCACCTGGAATGAGTTGATTGGATCGGCCGTAAATTCGGGCTAATATAATGACGTCGCGGCAGGGGGTCAAGCGGCCCAACTCCGCTAAAATCCTTGCCTTCAAAGCGCAATAAGTTTTACTATATTCTCTTCCTGTACGGCTCTGGGCAAAACGGCCCTTTTCAAAGCGTGTCAGCGGGGAAGAATGCAGAGATACCTGCGGAAAATGGCTCTGGTTTCAGTCGCCCTGCTCGCCCTGCTGGTGGCGGCCGAAACCGCGGCGCGGGTCAAATACTTTCACCTGCACGATGAGGACCTGTTCTATCTGCTGACACCCTTTATCAAGGTGGCGCAGACACAGCGTCCGCAGCACGGACTGTTCATTCCGGAGAAAGAACTCCTCGCTCTGGGACTGGAGCCGAAGGAATCGAGTTGGGGCAGCGAGGGCCGTTTCGAGCGCCCCTGCCGCGACCGCACCGTGTTCTCACCTCTGAGAAACGACATCATCCCCTGCCGTTACAACGCATACTGCTGGCGCGGCCGTGAGGTCACGCTGGCCAAGCCGGATAGCGTGTTCCGCATTCTCACGGTCGGGGGCTCGACCGTGGAGAGCGAGGATATCGGCGATGACGACCTGTTCACCACCCGGCTCGAGGACCGTCTGAATGCCGACCCCGGCCCGGCCGGGCGTTTCCAGGTCCTCAACGCCGGGCATTCGGCCTACGATTCACGCCAGATCGACGAACTGCTGAACTACAAGGGTTTCCTGTTCCGGCCCGACCTGGTGCTCTATTACGAGGCGATCAACGAGCAGATCAACGCCCTGGAGTGGTTTACGATCAACAGGAAAATCAAGGCCCTGGGGGATACATTCATCGGGCCGCTGCACCGCGCGCTGTACATGAACTCGATGCTCTACACCTATGCGGTGGAAAAATATTTTTACCTGCAGCGGGAAAGCACGACCCGCTGGAATTTCGACGAGACTCAAACCCGGAGGGTGTTCAGTGACATCATCGAGGATTGCCGGGCGCATGGAGCGGAATTTGTCTATGTCACCCAGGTGATCGATTTCCCGCTGCGTGAGGGCGCTCTCGACCTGAACTGCGAGGCTGCCCTGCGCACCGCTCTCGATTCGCTGAACCGGGCCGCTGCGGCCGGCAGCCGGGATCAGGCGCTCTGGAACCGGATAAGCGCGATGAATCAGCGTTTGATTAACCTGATCCAGGTGGGTATCTGCCGGGAAAAGGGGGCGCCGGTGGTGGACGTGCTGGAGGTGTTCGACAGACAGCGGGGGGATGGGGTCAGATATTTCAAGGATCTGGTGCACAAGACCTGTTTCGGGGACAGCCTTCTGGCCGAAGGTATTTACAGCCGGTTGAAACCTCTTATCGACACCACCTCGGCGGCGAATGCGGCTGCCGTTCCACCCAGATAGAACACTCAGCCCCGTCCCCGCCGGCCCTTGGTGCAGCCCCCGGTGCGACGGGGCCGCACCGACTGGGAACTGAGGCTCCTCCGTCGCACCACCACCTTGATACAATTTTCCGAGCGGCTGTCCACCGAGACAATATCGTAACCCAGGCCGCTCAGGCTCTCCACCACATCCGCCCCGGCGGCGCCCGCCTCCAGTATCGCCTCCAGGCAGTCCCCGGCCGGCAGCGTGTCCAATGCCTGCTTGACCAGCGCAAAATTCATCGGGCAGGGGGTGCTGACCAGGTTCAGGCTGCGGCTGATCGTGACCATGGGTTAGGCTCCGGAGCACTCAAAGGATAGCCAGCAGTTCGATCTCGAAACACAGAGTTTTTCCGGCCAGGGGATGGTTCCCGTCCAGACGGACCATCTCGTCGTTCACCTCTGTCACCGTGACCAGCAGGATGTTGCCGTTGGCGTGGCTCACCTCCAGATGCTGTCCGACCTGCGGGTCGAGGTCCGGCGGGAGCTGGCAGCGGTCGACCAGGGTGGTCATATTCTCACGGTGCGGGCCGTAGGCCGCCTCGGGCGGTATCTCCACGTGGCGGCTCTGGCCGGGCTTCAGTCCGAGCACGGCTTGCTCGAACCCCTCGATCACCGCGCCCTGTCCCAGGGTGAACTCCAGCGGCTCATTGCGCTCGTGCGAGGTGTCGAACACTGTCCCGTCCGCCAGGCGGCCGGTGTAATGCACCTTGACTTTGTCGCCCTTGGCGGCTGGGTCCACGATGTATCCTCCTGCGCGGTCCGCGCGCGGTATGGGGCAAAAAGCCCGGCCTGCCTCCCGGACTTGTGTCTTCTCGGGAGACCGGCCGGGCCTGGTTTTATTACCCGGGCCGGGGAGCAACCCGGCCGTGCGGGGCTCACTTGGCTTTGGGCGCTTCCGTGGCTTCGGCCGCCGGCGCGACACCCTTGGCCAGACCAATCAGCTTGACCTGGAAATTCAGGTTCTGTCCGGCCAACTGGGGATTGGTGTCGAGCAGGACACTGTCCTCGGTCACCGCCAGGATCGGCACTTTCCCGTGCGGACCCATCAGGCTCATGCCCACTTCCGGCGTAACATCGGCCGGGAGCAGGTTGCGCGGGTAGTTGCGGATGAGGGAGGAATCGCGCGGGCCGTAGCCCTCCTCGGGCGAGACGACAAAAGCCTTTTCCTCGTTCAGCTTCATCCCGGCCATGGCTGCGTCGAAGCCCTTGATCATCTGCCCCATCCCCACCACGAACTTGAGCGGCCGGGCATCCATCGAGGAATCGATCATCTCGCCGCTGTCCAGGGTCAGCTTGTACTTGACCGAAACCGTATCACCGGCGGTCACCTTGCCGGCCGATGAACCGCCGCAGGCCGAAACGGCCAGCGCCAACGCCATCAGCAGCGCCAAAACGGATACGACAGCCAACTCACCGGCCCTGATACCTTTGGACATCTTTGTCTCCATCTTTGATTGTGATCTCCACGGACTGAATATCCGGGGAACAGACTTGAACTCAGCCGCCCTGCCCTGGGTCCCGGTTGGGAGCCTGGAAACGGCAGGGACGTGTAACCTCCGAATAAAAACAGACAAACCGGCCTCGCTCATCTTCGATGCAACAGCCTGGCATGACAGCGGCGCAACGGAGCCCGGGTCGACCACACCGCAGGCCTCCGGGCGGCAATCCCTCCTTTCCCGGGATTCCTGACCGGATCGGGCCGGATGCCTGTCCTGCAACCCGTTCCGCCGCAAGGCGCAAAACCGGGTCGCCTTGGTCCGTAAGACTGAAATCCTGCCCAACCGGGGTCAGTCCGTCGTGACAGGATCGGAATGCCGAACATATCTCCAACAAAAATAAAACATTATCGAATTCTGTCAAATAAATCTCCAGCGCCCGGGTTGCACAGCGGTTGCGCCGGAGTTCAGCCCGGGCGGGATTTACCCCTGATCCGGGGGCTTGGCCGGCCCGGTGGTCGAGGCGGGACCCAGGCGGTCAACCGTCACGTTGAAAGGCATATCCCGTCCACCCCGCTACGGCTATTTCGCGCTGTCGGCCTGAAGGTCGGTGCGCCGGGTCACCATGTCGCCGAACGCGGGCAGGAGGGCGTACTTGTCCTCCCAGGTGGTGTACATGATCCCCGCGCCCTGGGCTGTGGCGTCCAGGGACTTGAGCCAGCCCTTGACGTTCTCCAGGTCCTCGGCGTCATAGTAGGCCGCGGCCAGGGTGCGGTGCCCCAGGCCGGAGAAAAACCCCAGGCTCACGTCCCTTTTCTCGTCCCACCAGCAGGCCACGGTCAGTTCTTTCGGGATATGCTCCCAGGAACCGGTATAGAGGCCTTTCACGTGGTAGTACCACCGGCCCCAGGTGGTGTCGGCGTTGTGGTGCGGGTCGAGCATGTCCGACCAGATGAACACCTCGGCCCCGGGGCTGGCCTCGCGCAGTATTTCGTACTGTTTGGTTATGCAGTCGCCCAGGATCTCTCCCATGCTCAGGCCGCGCTCGGCGCAGGCGGCGCAGGTGCCGCCTGCGCGGATTTCATCCATGTCCAGGAAAAATTTGCTCGCGCCCAGGTGCTCCTGCAGCAGACGGGCCTGGATGCGCCAGATGTCGTAGACCTCCGGCTCGCTCATGCAGATCGTCACCTGGCGTTTCTGCTCCACCGAACGGAAACCGTGATACCAACTCACCCGCAGGCGCTCGCCCTCGGTGATCCGGCTGCCGGGCAGGAGCACGAGGTCCGGGCCCTCGTGCTCGAACGTGTAGTTGAGCAGGGAGTCCACCACCGGAGCAAAATCGCGGTCCTCCTCGTACAGCACTCCGCTGGCCTCCCCTCGCACGCTGAGCGGCGTGCCGGGGCGGCGCAGGATATTGGTCAGGCCAACCTCCTCGACCCGCAGGTCATCGACCCAGAAACGGCCTTTCACCCTGCCCCAGGGCACACCCAGCACCACGCGCACGGTGTCGCAGTCCCAGCTGTTGAAGGCCAGGACCACCTCGCGCCAGTCGTTGTCCGCGGGCAACGCGGGGTCGTAGTAGTTGAGCTTGCGCTCACCGCCGTAAACCTCGATCTGGAAACGCCGCGCCGGAGCGAGGCCCTCGGTGCGCAGCTTGAGTCGCACCCGGTAGACATGCTGCGGCCGCACGGCAATTTTCTGGCTCACCACCGCCTGGCCCTCTTTCCGGTCGAGGCTGTCGAAACGCAGGCTGGCCTTGCCGGACGCCTTTATCTCGCGGTCCGGGGCGATGGCCGCGCCGTTATCCACCCGGCAGTCGAAACCCGCGACCGAGTCACCGCGGAAGACCTCGAAGCCGCCGTTGACCACGGTCGGGGCCGGGTCGGGCACGTGTACGGCGCGCGTCCCGCGGACCACGAACAGGGCGTCCCGGACCGGCAGGCCCTCGCACAGGTTGGGATTGTGCGCCAGCACGGCCTCGCCATACCCGGCCGAGAAAATGACCGGGATGATCTCGATCTTGTTGCTCCGGCAGGCTTCCTTCACCTCATCCAGACGGCGGAAATAGTCGGGGCCGTTGAGGTCAAGACGGTCGAGGCCGGCGGTGAGGACCAGGCCGTTCAGGCCGTGCGCCGCGGCCACCTGGATCAGGCTGCGCAGCGAGTCGACATCGCTGTCGCGGCCCAGGCTGCGGCTGGCGAAGACCCAGCGGCAGGGATAGACCTTGCCGGCGCTCCGGGGCCCGCCGCAGGCGGTCAGCGCGGCCAGGGCCATGACGGTGAGAAGAAACAGTCCTTTTTTCATGCAGACTCCGGCTCGTGAGAACGATGGATTTGGATTGTTTACTCCGGCCTGATTCAGTTCCGGTTCGAGGCTCCGGAAAGACTTGCACTATCTGGATTCAGCACATTTTCCGGGAAATTTTCACGCAGCCAGGGACAGAGTTCCTCTGCGACAATCTGTCCGATCGCCCGGCCTCCGGCTTTCGAGTAATGGATGTAATCGTAATAATATTCCGAGCTTTTAGGCAGGCGATGGGCCAGGTCGATCAACAGAACGCCGTTTTGCCGCGCCACCTGCCGCGTGACATCGTTGTACATCTCGACCACCGCCCAGTCGGCCTTGCCGTTCTCGGTCGCGGCGAAAAAGCGCCGGTCCGGGACTAAAGTGCCAAGGTCCACTCCGGTCAGCGGATCGATTCCCTCACCATACAGGACCGGCTGTGTGATGAACACCGGTTTGATCCCGTTGGCCCGGCATATTTCGACAAGCCGTTCCAGACGGCGGCCGTAATTGACAAGATATTCCCCGCCCAGCCTGGTTTTGATCGCCTGTATGGCGGTGGAATCTATCTCCAGGTGGGCCAGGGATTTGAAATCGATAATCTTGTGGTCGATCCCCCGTCCCCGGGCTTTGTATTTAAGGTAGCCATTGTAGCAAAGTGCCATGAAATCGCTGTAGTTACACAGGGACAGAAGGAACTCTTTGACCGATTTTTTCTTGATCCCGACGACTTGGTTCAGGTCGAAATCGGACAGGTCATCCCGGCCGATATCGTTGTGGCCGACCAGGAAAACAGCGACTTTCGGCCGCAGCCGGACGATGTATCCCTGCATCAGCACGAGATGCCCGAAAGTGGAATGCCCGTCCAGACCGGCGTTGTTGATCCACAGCGGACCGATACCGCAGTGGCAGTCAAGCTCCTGTCCGGCGATGTCGGTCCAGGATTCACCCTCGGAGAGGAAAACGCACTCGGTGGTGCTTCCTCCCACGGTGATCAGGCTGAGAAAGCGGTCGAACTGCCGGGGCGGCTCCGGGCCGCGGAACCCCAGGCTGTTGCGCCGGACCGTGATCAGACTGTCGAGCTTGTCTGTCAGGCTGTTCCGGAACGAATAGGATTTGTTTGTCGGCAGGATGATCCTGTCGCCGCGGACCCTGAATTCAACCGGATTGAAAACCCGTAGGCTGATTTCGGCCAGGATCAGGACGAACGACAGCCCGGCCGCCATGAGCAGCAGTTTGCTGGTTACAGGCCTGTTCGCAAGCATTACGTTGCCCGGAGGAAATGACAGCCTCCCCGGCCCATTCTGCCGGGGAGAGTCGCAGACATATGAGAAAAAGAGCAGGCCCGCGCGCATGTCCCTGCGGCGGGCCTCTCCGGTCAGTACTCCCCAACTCAAGTCAGTCCTGGCTGCTTTCAGGCTACTTGAGGACATCCAGGATGTAGAGGAACATCTCGGCCGCCTGCCAGGAATGCGGGGCGCAGGTCTTGGTGTCCTTGTACTTGGAGGAGACCACCGCCATGCCGTCGTAGTCGGCTTTGGAGGCGTTGACCTCCCAGGTGAGCGGGCTGTCCTCATTGTTGAACAGCGCGCCGGCGGTGTCCCGGTAGTAATGCGCCTGCGCCCAGCCCAGGTAGGGGTAGTCGTGGTTGGGCTTGCTCTGGCCCTTGGCTCCGCCCTCGGGCAGGAAATCCCACCAGACCAGGTCGGCGTAAGGGTCATCCACCTGCGGAATCTCGTACTCGTCATTCATACCCAGGCTTTTCAGCCCGAATTTCATCCACTTGGTCTGGTAGATCGGCTTGGGCGATCCGTCCGTGGGGCCCTCGATGTGCTTGTCCACGGTGTAGCGGGCCGCGGCCTCGCGCACCTTTTTCACCACCCGGTGGGTCGAGTCGGACACCAGCGAGACCATGTAGAGCACCTGGCCCAGGTTGTCCGGCTCCTCGACGCCGTTGTTCTTGTCGAACGGCTCCTTGAGGCGCAGGATCCAGTCCTTGACCTGCATGATGTTGCCGGTTTTCTGCAGGGCCATGCAGGTCATGGCGGCATCCCGGTACCAGGCTTTCTTGTAGGCGAACAGGTTGGGGACCGGCTCGCCGGCCAGGATGTTCACCAGCATCTCCTGGTGCAGCACGCGCAGCACCAGGCCGAACTTGTGGTCATCGAAGGTGGGCAGCTCGATCGGCTCGCTGCTCAGCGCCTGGCGTGTCCCGCTCAGGACATCCTCCATCCAGATGCCCTCCTTGTCCTCGCGGATCATGGTTTCCAGACCGTCGGTATCCATGATCACCACGGCGTACTCACTGGGCACGATGATGTCGCGGTCGACCTCCCACTTGCGGATCACCTCGCCGGTGGCGGCGTTGCGCAGGGCGTGGTTCTCGTAATAGAACTTGGAACGCTGGCCCATGCCGAACGCGAAGAAGCGCTGGTTGTAGACATCCTTGACTTCCGGCAGCAGCTTTTTCAGGGCATCGCGCTGCTTGCGGTAGTCGCTCAGCTTGGCGGCCATGTCGCGGAAAACGGTGGGGCGGCTGGCGCCGAACGCCGCTCCGGCGTAAAGCAGGGACAGAACGGCGACAATCAGCGCCGGGACCACGCTCGAACGGATGTTTTTCATGCTTCCCTCCAGGTTAGATTAACCGTTGCCTCTATCGTATGTTCTTTTCTGTTTTCGGGGTTGGGCATTCAGCGGCCGGCGCCGGTCTCGGCCGCCGTTTTTTCCACCGCGCTCCAGACACGGAGCAGGTTGCCACCCCAGATTTTCTCCATCTGCTCGGGTGTGTAGCCGCGGCGGATAAGCTCCTCGGTTACGTTCACGTAGTCCGAGGCGCTGTCAAAGCCCTGGATGCCACCGCCGCCGTCGAAATCGGTGCCGATCCCCACGTGATCGATCCCGGCCAGTTGCACCACGTGGTCGATATGGTCCACATAGTCGGCCACGTTGGCGCGGCCGTAGCGGAGGGTGAGGCTGTCCACGGCCGCGGCGCCCGCGGCGCTCAGGCTGTCGTAGGCGGCGCGGTCATCGTGCAGGAGCCCGAACAGGCGCCGGCGAACATCCGGACCTCCCAGGCTGCGGTAGAGCGCCTCGGCATCCAGGCGCTGCGCCTGCGGGTATTTGAGATAGACTCCCAGGGCGTTAATCTGCAGCACCCCGCCATTGTCGCGCAGGGCCAGTATCTGCTCGTCGCTCAGGCTGCGCGCCAGGGAGCAGAGCGCCCGGCAGGTGCTGTGCGAGACCAGCACCGGGGCCCGGCTCAGCCGGAGCACATCGTAGAACGTGCTGTCCGAGACGTGGGACAGGTCGATCATCACCCCCAGACGGTTCATCCGGCGCACCAGGTCCTCACCCAGCGGGCTCAGCCCGTTCCAGCGCGGAGGGGCCTGCTGCGTGGAAAAGATCGTCTCCACGTTGGCGGCGAACCGCAGCACCTTTATCCCGGCGGCATCCAGCGTGTCGCCGTTCTCGGCTGCGCTGAGGCGCCAGGGGTTGTTGGCCGAGTCGCAGAACTGGTTGTGCCCCACGTGGGAAAGCGTGATGTATCTGACGCCCAGGTCGTAGAATTTCTTCAGGTTGTCCAGGTTTTCGCCCAGGGGGTAGGCGTTTTCCAGGCCGATCGCCACCACCCGCCGTCCCGAGGCGGCGATCTTGACCGTCTCGACCGGGCTGAGCGCCAGGCCGACCAGGTCGGGGTGCATGCGCTGAGTCAGGCGATGGATGGCCTCGATCTGCTCCAGGGCCGTGGCCTCGGCATTGGCGTAGCCGGCTGCGGTCAGCGGACCCTGGCCGGTGTAGCTGGCCAGGAACACGCACTTGAGCCCGCCCTCGGCCATCTTGACCAGGTCCACCTTCAGCTCCGGGCAGCGCTTGGCCGGGTCCAGCTTTTCCGTGGCGTAGCCGGCCGGAATGTCCACGTGGGTGTCGATGGTCAGGAAGCTCTGCATCAGCTCCGGGGCGCGGCAGGGGCATTCGGCCGCGGCGTTCGACACGGCGAGGCAAAGGCAGATAGCAATCAGCATGGCGGTCAGGCTGCGGCGGTTCATCTCGGGGCGCTCTCTCTGAGTGGTTCAGGCCTTACGGCAGGTTAAACGATAAAATACAACACTTTCACCAATCAGCCAAACCTTTTCCCGCCCCCGGCTCAGCGCGGGCCGGCCGGGCGGCCCAGCGGGAACGCCCCGACCGCGTCGCGCCCGCGCTCGAACGCCCCCATATCCGGGGCCGCACCCTGGAAGCCGTCGTTGATCCCGGGCAGAGGCGCGCCGCGGTCCAGGCAGGGGCTGTCGGGGCTCAAGCTGAAATCCCCGGCCGTCTGGTCGGTAAAGCGCGGGTCGGCCTGGAGGCCGTGCGGTTCCCAGCCGTATTCTTGCCTGACCTGCTCCAGGTGCGGCAGCTCCTTGCCGTCGATGAAGAACAGCCGCTTCTCCTTGGTCCCGGAGTAGCCGAGGCTCCAGTCGTCGTCCGAGCTGTACCAGCAGTCGTAATCCAGGCTGGCGGTAGGAAGCGGGGCGCGGCGCAGGCGCATGGCATAGGCGTTGGAGTAGAAGATGTTGTTCCGGTAGTATTGGGTCTGGAAGGGGTTGGATATCTCCATGCTGTTGTGCCGCCAGGCGCCGCCGTAGAACGTGTTGTGCAGGATGTAGCACCAGCCGGGCTCCTCGCCCATGTACTTGATGTCCTTGATCTTGCCGCCCGAGACCACGTTGTAGAGCACGTAGGTCGGGCCGACCTGGATCGGGGCCAGCGAGATGCCGGCGAACAGCTCGTAGCAGACATTGTTCCAGATGCGCACGTTGATGCAGGGGCCCTCCGGCTCCATGATATCGTCGCGCAACGATGAGATGTCGTTGTCGTAGATGTCCCAGTCGCAGTTGTACGACTCGTCGTCAAGCTTGTCCCAGTACGACAGCGAGAGGCCGTCGAACAGGTCGCGCATGCGGCAGAGGCGCACCACGTTGCCCCGCCCGCCGGTGGACATCACCCCGCCGCCTTCCTCCTCGTGGCCCTTGGTCATGGACCAGGGCCACTGCGGAAGGCAGGTGTCCCAGAGGTTGCAACGTTCGATCAGGTTGTCCGCGGCCGCGGCCCCGCTGAACAGCACCTGGCTCTGCATGCCGTGGATCGAGCAGTCGCGGACCACGCAGCGCGCGGAACGGTCCAGGTGCACGCCGCTGCCCGAGCCGGTCAGGCCGTAGTCGCGTATCTCGAAGCCTTCCAGAATCACCTGCGCGGCCCCCTGCAGATGGAAACCGCAGTCCAGGCGGGCGATCTGCACGGCCAGACGGTTGGGGTCCTCGCCGGAGGACAGGCGCAGGCTCAAGGCGCCGGAACTGTCCTGGAACCAGCCTCCCGGCTCACCGCAGATGAACTCGTCGAACTCGGCGCGGGTCAGGTAGTGGTAGAGGCGCTGGCCCTCCACTCCCACATAGCCCGGTTTCCAGTCGATAGCCGTACTGTACACGCCGGGGCTTTCCACCTGCCAGCGCCCCGCGCCCACGGGGCTATCGTAGCGCGGGTCGGCGCCGGAGAGGACCACCGCGCCCTCGGCCCGGAAATCAAGATACTGCGCTCCCTTGGCCGCGGCGGTCACGCTGACGCTCTCGCGGTAGAGGCCGGGCAGCACGTGCACGATATCGCCACCGGACGCCTTGCCGGCTGCGAAGTTGATTGTCTTGAAAGGCGCCTCTCGCGTGCCCTTGGCGGCGTCATCGCCCGCGGGCGACACATACCAGTGACGGCCCCCGCCGGTGGTGAACTCGAAAGAGCGGGTGACGGCCTTGCCCTCCACAGTCTGCGGCTGGGGGCTGTCCGGGTCGGCGACAGTCACTTTGACTTCATAGCTGCGGCCGGGGGTGAGGAAAAAAAGGCTGCCGGCGAAACGGTTGCCGCGGATACGGGCCAGGGGCAGGGCCTCGCGCCAGGCGGAGGCCCCCTGCTCACGGTAACTCAAGGCCGCCGTGGCGTTGGAATTGGCATCCCCGGTGTAACCAAGGCGCAGGCCCAGGCACTCGAAAGTGGGGTACAGCTCCAGCTTGCCGGCAGTGACAGCGTTGTCCGCATACAGGGCCGCGGCGCTCAGCAAGGGAAAAAGGACCAGACCGGTCAGCAACCGTCTCGCGTTCATCGCTCTCTCTCCAGTCATAACAGTGGACATTGATCCCGGGCTCCCAGCACCTCTATTTCAGCGGCCGCAGCCCAGCCTCGGCCATCAGGCGGGCGGTCTCGCGGTAGGCCTCGCGCACCCAGTCCACGATCCGCTCCGGCTGCGGGCAGAACTCCAGCTCGATACTCAGCACGCCCGGCATATCGAGCGCGGCCAGCTCGCGCATCCAGGGCTTGAAATCGATCACACCCTGGCCGGGGGGAAGGTCGCCGTGGACCTTGCCGTCGCAGTCGGAGAAATGCACGTGATGGGCCAGGCCCTTGAACTTGCGCAGCTCCTCCGGCTTCGCGCCCGAAAGCACCACGTGGCTGACATCGATGTTGGCGAACACGGCCGGGTGGGCCACCTCGCGGATGAACGCGGCCATCAGGTCCACGGTGTTCACTATCGACATGTGGAACGGCTCCAGCTCGATCACTATCTCAAGGCCCAGCTTTTTCGCGTACTCCCCGGCCTCGCGCACCGCCTCCACGGCCCAGCCCCACTGCGCCGCGGGCGGGATGACCTCTTTCTGCCAGATGTACTCACCCAGGACCAGAAGGAGGTTGCGGCCGCCGACCGCGGCTGTCAGGTCGAGGAAGGCCTTGACCCGGTCCAGGTGGAAGCGGCGCACCGGCCCGGCGAAATCGGCGATGCCCAGGGCGCAGCAGGTGAGAGAGACAATGGGCAGGCCGTTGGCCCGGCACTCGCGCACGATCATCTCTTTCTCGGCTGCGCAGACGCCCCAGGCCTCGGTCTGGATGTCCACCGTGTCGAAACCGATTTCGCGGATGTGCCGGATGCCGGTGGCGAAATCCACCCCGACCTGCGAGAACGCGCTGTTGATTATCCCGAGCTGCATTGTCAGGCCTCCTTCAGGTATTCGAGCGGGCTGACCGCGGCGTGGCGGCGCGCCGACTCGTAGGCCGCCTCGACCAGGGCCAGGGTGTGAAGGTTGTCCTCGCCCGAGACTGGAGGCTTCTCCCCGCGCTCCAGGGCGATCAGAAGGTCGGCCATGGGCCCGGCGAACGAGTCGGGGAACCAGACCTCCTCCCAGCGCGGGCTGTGCCAGGCGCCGTTGTCGGCCACCGTGGTCCAGTCCAGGGTGCTGGGAGCGTGGGCCGGGTAGCGCGGCCAGCCGATGGTGCCGCGGGCCATACCAAGTGTACCCTCCACGCGCCAGCGGATGTAGATGTCCCCGGCCGCGCCCTCGCGGCAGGGCCCGGTCCAGACATCATCCCAGGCCGCGGCGCGCAGGCCTGTCTTGTCGTATTCCAGGGTGTAGAGCGCGATCCCGTCCGTGTGGGCGAATTTCGTCCGCGGGTCGGGGCGCAGGCTGGCGAACACCCGGTCCGGGTCGCCGAACCAGTAGCGGAACGTGTCCAGGTGATGGATGCTCATGATACGCAGCGTGCACCAGCCCTGGCGCGCCTGCCAGGGCATCCAGTGCGGGATGGCCCGCATC
>JAJFUG010000127.1 GCA_021372515.1 bacterium | reverse complement strand
TCAGCGAAGCAGCTTGCGCCTGGTTTGATGTCAGGACTGAAAGCAACAGGACCAGCGTACAGATCAGTCTTTTCATCCGACTCTCTCCTGTCCGTGGCGGGCGGGCCACCCACGGTTGAAGAAAACAGGATTGTCCGCTGTACGGCCCGCGCCGCGAGCCCCGGTCTATGACTGAGCCGGGGCCCGCGGTGGGTCAGGTCGACATTGATCCGCTCAGCGCGGCACGCGGGCGAAATTTACATTCTGAAGGGTCCAGCGCTGCTCCATCGCGTCCATGCGGCGGCAGAAATCGGGATAATCCCTGCGCTCGACGTTGGTCCAGCCCACCTCGGCGTAGGCGGCGATACGTGGGAAGCTCTGGTGCTCGATCTTCTCGGCCGTGGGGGTCCACTCGCTCCACATCTGGCAGCCCGAGCCCAGCACCTTGGGCCAGAGGGATTTTTCCAGCCCCTGCGGGATCGGCTCGAACTCGTAGGCCTTGGCCAGGGGGATAGTCTCGTAGTCGTAGTCCAGGTAGGTGCTGGAGTGCAGCGAGTTCACGATATCGTGGCCCTCGCGGATCGCACGCTCGGCCAGGGAGATATCGCCTTTCCAGAACTGAACGATCGTGCCCACGGCCAGGCTGCGGCCATCCGACTGCTCTTTCACCTCGGTCGCCCCGGCAGCCTTGAGCAGGCCGTGCAGGTCATCGCCCATTATCTCGTTCCAGCCCATCATGCGCCGTCCGCGGCTCTCCACGAAACGGCTCATGCGGTTGGTGAAATACATCTGCACCTGGGCCGGTCCGCTCAAATGCTCACGCTCCATCAATGCTTTGATATCCGGAGAGGCCATCCACTGGTCGAACAGCACCTCATCCCCGCCCAGATGTATCACCTTGGAGGGGAACAGGCCCATCACCTCGTCCAGGATGTCCTGCAGGAACGTGTAGACCTTCTCATCCGCCACGTTGAACACACTGGGCAGCTTGCCGAAAACAGGCGAGACCTCCACCGGATCGTGGACCGTGCCCATCTCCGGGTAACTGGCGATAGCGGCGGTGGCGTGGCCCGGCATGTTGACCACCGGCACGATGTTGATATGCCGCTCGGCGGCGTAGCGCACCATGTCCCGTATCTGCTCCTGGCTGTAGAACCCGCCGTGGGGTTTGCCCTCGCGCTTGGGACTGTCCCAGCCCATCACCTGGGAATCCTTGCGCCAGGCCCCCACCTCGGTCAGTTTGGGATATTTCTTGATCTCGACCCGCCAGCCCTGGTCATCGGTCAGGTACCAGTGGAACTCGTTCATTTTCAGGGCTGCCATCTGGTCCAGGAGCTTCTTCACCTCATCCACGCCGTGGTACCAGCGGGCGTCATCCAGATGGTAGGCCCTCCAGCCGAAACGCGGGATGTCGCGCACCTTGACTCCAGCGGCTTTCCAGGCCACGCCCTCGGCTTTTGTCTGACCGAACGCCTCGACTGGCAGCAGTTGCAGGAACGACTGGATACCGTAGAACGCCCCGGCCGGAGCGTTGGCGCTCACGGTCACCGCCTCGGGGTTGACCTCCAGTGTGTAGCCCTCGGCCCCGAGCGTGCTGTCCGCGCTCCAGGCCAAGACCAGCGCGCCTTTAGGCGGGGTTTCACCCTCCAGCGGTTTGACCGTGAGGCTCAGGCCGGTTGGTCCGGCCAGACGGGCGCTCAGGTAGGCGGCCTCGGCCTGGAAACGGCTGTCGGTGAAAATGGTGCAGGACGGTCCGAGGATAAACTCGCCGCCGGTCTCGCTCAGCTCCAGCGGCTGCGGGATTATCGAAACTGTATTCTTTGTCAGCGAAGCAGCTTGCGCCTGGTTTGATGTCAGGACTGAAAGCAACAGGACCAGCGTACAGATCAGTCTTTTCATCCGACTCTCTCCTGTCCGTGGCGGGCGGGCCACCCACGGTTGAAGAAAACAGGATTGTCCGCTGT
>JAJFUG010000126.1 GCA_021372515.1 bacterium | reverse complement strand
GCCTCGGCGACCTTGGCGCAGGTCATGCCCACCGCGCCGCCGGCGGCCAGTTGACGGCGCGCCAGGGCCACGCACTTGTGCGATTTGAAATGCGGCCGCAGACGGCAGGCGCGGACCGAGAAATATCCGGCCATAAGCTTGAGGTTCCGGTCCAGGGCCTCGATGTCCAGCACCAGGGCCGGGGTGGACAGTGTCTCCAGCGGCGCGCTCAGCAACTTACCCTCTTTTCCTGTCTGGCTCATCGCAGTCCCCAACCCGGCACGGCCTGGTCATCATAGGCGACCACCGCGCTCTTGCGCTGACAGTAGGCCATCAGGCCCTCGATCCCCAGCTCCACCCCGGTGCCGCTCAGCTTGTGCGGCGGCACAGGTATCTGCGGGTAGCCGTTCAGCATGCTGTTGACCCAGATAATCCCCGTGTCCAGGGCCTTGACCAGGCGCAGCGCCCGCGCGCTGTCGCGTGTCCAGACCGAACCGGACAGCCCATACTCCACGGAGTTGGACAGGGCCACCGCCTCGGCCTCGTCCCGGAAACGCTGGACTGTCAGCACCGGGCCGAATATTTCCTCCCCGGACAGTCGCGTCCCGGGGCGGACATCGGAGATTATTGTCGGCTCGACCCAGAAACCCCGCTCCAGGGTGGCAGGCAGGGAGGGCTTGCCTCCACCCGCCACGACCCGGCAGCCCTCGGCGGGTGCGGAGCGGACATACTCCCGCACCGTGTCGTACTGGCTGCGGGTGATCATCGGACCGGCCAGGGTGGACAGTTCCCGCGGGTCGCCCAGCCGCACGCGGGCGGTCTTGCTGAGCAGGATTTCCTCGAAGCGTTCGGCCACGCTCTGTTCCACCAGCAGACGGGAGCAGGCCACACAGAGCTGCCCGCTGTTGACAAAGGCGCTGAACACGGCGGCCTCGGCGGCGCGCTCCAGGTCGGCATCCGCGAACACGATAATCGCGTTCTTGCCGCCCAGCTCCAGGTTGACAGTTTTCATGCTCTCGGCGGCCAGTTTCTGGATTGTCCGTCCGGCCGCGGTGGAGCCGGTGAACGATATCTTGCGCACCAGGCGGTGGCGGACCAGGGCGTTGCCGGTCGTGCCGCCGGGCCCGGTTACCACGTTCACCACCCCGGGCGGGATACCGGCCTCGGCGCACAGACGGGCCAGGCCGAGCGTGGAAAGGGGGGTCTCCACACTGGGCTTGAGCACTATCGTGTTGCCCGCGGCCAGGGCCGGGGCCAGTTTCATCGCCGCGTTGACCAGGGGATAGTTCCAGGGCAGGATCCCGGCCACCACGCCGTACGGCTCGTACAGGCTCAGCAGGAACGACCCGCTGTCCGTGGACTTGACCCGGCCCTCGATCTTGTCCGCCGCCCCGGCGTAGAACCGGATGAGGGCCAGAGTGAGCGGCAGCTCGGCTTCCCGGAGCTGCTTGAGCGGCTTGCCGGTGTCTATCAGCTCCAGCTCGATCAACTCGGCGGCGTTGCGCTCCACCACCTCGGCCAGCTTTATGAGCCGGTTCCCGCGCTCGGCTGCGGAGAGGCCGCGCCAGGCGGCGGACTCGAACGCCGCCCGGCTGGATTCCACCGCCCGGCCGGCACAAGCCTCATCCGCGCAGCTCTGAATGGCGATCACCTCGCCGGTAGCCGGGTTCAGCACCTCGCGGACTTCCGCGCCCGGCTCGAACACCTCCCGGCCGTCGATCAACGGGCCGACTTTCAACAACTCCATACACGCTCCTTTGAAGAATTCTTTCAGTTCGTCATTCCGGCCTCATTTGCCGGAAAGCTTTTTCAACAGCTCCAGAAGGTCGAACACATCGGTCTTGCCGTCACTGTTCAGGTCGGTGGCGCCGGAGGACGGGTTGGCCCCGCTCAGAACTTTCAGCAGATCGAGCAGGTCGAACACGTTGATCACCCCGTCGCCGCTCACGTCCCCGCTGGCCGCGCCCACCGTGACCTTGCCGCCGGTCTCGGTGTGGGTCAGCTCGATATCCGCTCCGGCCTCGACCGCGGCCAGGGCCACCCGGGCCAGGCTGAGCGGGATATCGCCCTGGGTGGCGCCCTTGGCGATAGTGAATGTCACTTTGAGCAGCTCACGGTTGCTGCCGGCCTTGACCGGCTTATCCAGGTAGAAATCCACCAGCCAGACATCCAGGCGCCCGGCCTCGTTGGCCGCGGGGATATCCACCCCGGCCAGGCCCAGGCTGTCGCTGCCCGGGGCATCCGCCCCGCGGCTCACCGACTTGACCTGCAGCTTCGCGCGGTCGAACATCAGGCTGAACGAGGCGGCGCTGATATCCTTGCTGCTGGTCACCGTCACCGTGGCCCGCACATCGCTGCCCGCCGGTCCGCGCACCTCGGAGACCTTGAGCGCGGCGTCGGTTGTCTGCCCGCTGGAAACTGTCACCGCGCCGTCGACCGTGCCGACCGCCAGCACCTCACCGGCCGCGCCGGACAGGGATGCGTTCGAGAGCGTGACCGGCACGCTGCCCGAGGCCCCGGCGGCCACGCTGAAACTGAGCAGCAGCACCTCCCGGTCGGTCCCGGGAGTCACCGGATGGGTCAGGCTGGAGTCTATCATCTGGATCACCAGCTTGCCGGCGGCCTCGGTCACGCTGGAATCTCCGACCGTGAACTCGGTGGGGTCGGTCATGACAAGGCCCTCGGCCGCCGCGCCCCGGGCCGCGCTTTTGAACGTGAGCTTGGACGGATCGAAATGCACCTCGAACGAAAGCCCGGCCACGTTCGATTCGCAGCTCAGGCCGACAATCACGCTGACATCCGCGCCGGGCTGGGCCGTGGCCGGCAGCACCTTGAGCAGGTTGGCGCCGCGGGCAAGGCCGGGCAGGACCAGCAGAGAGACACACAGGGCAAACAGTCGCGAGAGAACATACCGGGTGTCCGACATCTGACACTCCCCAGGCTGAAGGTTGACCGGGCACAGGCGGGGCCGCGGCCACGTGGCTGCGGAACGAGCCGCCCGTCGCACTCCCGGTTCGGAAGGGATACAGGCTGTGGCTGCCTTGGCTTTCCTCCTTTCACGACCGCAGACGATTCGAGATACTGCATTCCGTTTGAACCACAATCATCGCCCGGCCGGTTTTCAACCCCCGGCCGGGGTCGAGGCGATTTTGAGCAGCAGCCAGACCAGATCGCGCAGACCCACAACACCGTCCGCATTGAGGTCCAGGGCCGCGCTTTCGCTGCCGGCGGCCAGAAGGGCCACCATCCGCACGGCGTCCTGCATGTCCAGGCGGCCGTTGGAGTTGAAATCTCCGGGGCTGCCACCGGCGGGAGAGCTCAGGCGCGTGATCCAGTCCACCAGCAGTTGACGGCGTTCCTCGAAGCGGTCGGGTTTCCAGCCCCCGAAGACAGTCTCGCTCGTGGAGGGCTCGGTGAGCGCCTGAGCACGGAAAGCCTCCAGCAGGCCGGAGATGGAGTCGGCGGCCCAGGGGTCGGGCGAGCTTTTGATCAGACCGCGCAGGCAGTCGATATAGCGCAGGTCATCCACCCCCTCGCGGACCGCCTCCCAATAGGGGGTGGCGAGCGGGCCGTCCACCGAGGGCAGGGCCACCATCACATCCGCCCCCTCGCCGTCCAGGTCGGTGAACGGGTCGCCCTTGCCGTTCATCGTGTTCTGGAATGTCCAGGCCGTGGTCCCGTCAAACCCGCTGCGCCAGGCGCTGAACCCCCAGTAATAGCGGGTGAAGCAGAGGTTCATGTTCTGGCTGATCGTCTCGTTGCGGTAGACCCAGACCGGCAGCTCGGGCTGGGCCGCCCGGAGCGAGGGCAGCAGGTTCTCGTTGTAGGAGCCCAGCACCGGGAGGTCGAGCCAGTGCTCCTGAAGCCCGTAAGTGCCGGTCTCGGCCGTGCGGCCGCCCGCCTCGCGCACCGCCGCGAGAAGGTCACGGGCCTGCTGGCCGCGGTCCAGTGGATAGTCGGCGTTGTCCGCCGGCTCATCCGAGGGCTCGTACAGCACCTCCGGCCAACCGTTGACCTGGCACTGGTGGTTGACATAGCTCACCAGCTCGCGCATGCGCCCGGTCATCAGGGCCTTGTCGTACAGGCGCACGTTGCCCGGATGCCTGGGCTTGGCAGTGTGGACCAGCGAGCCGCAGAACCAGACCACGGGGCGGGTGAACCCCAGCGTTTTCGCGGCCTCCAGGGCGGCGAACAGCTCATCCAGGCGCGGGGCGCCATCCGGCGCGCGCTTGAAATGGAACCCCGAGTGCGGCCAGAGGCCGTTCATGCCGTGACGGCGGTAGTCCTCGTAGACCCGCCGCCCGGCGCGGGTGATGAGCGCCCGGTCGGCGTCCGGCCAGTCGTTGAACAGCTCGTAGAACTCGTAGGTCTCGCACATGTTGACATCCGTGCGGGCTTCATCCGGAAGGCGTACCGGGAGCACGCGCACGCTGAGAGGCGCCTCGCGCTCTCCCGTCGCGGCGCTTATCCGGACCCGTCCGCTGTAGAGGCCGGGGGCCTGCTCCGCCGGGGCGTGCACGGTGAGCCAGAACCGTCGGCTGCGCCCCGAGGCAAGCCCGGCCGCGGCGCGCCGGGCGATCAGGCGCGGCATCTGCCTGTAGTGGTCGCTCCCGTCGATCACCGTGGGCAGCGACTCCACCACGCCGATGGATATTTCAGCCCGCGGCAGCACCGCCCCGGCGCTGTCCGTGAGGTCGCCGGCCAGGCTCACCCGCACCGAGTCCAGGTCACGCAGGCCATAGAGCGAGAAAGTGAGCGGCTCGTACTCGTTGGCGGCCATAGTCACATGGAGCGAATCGGTCTTTTCCAGCATGGTCGGGCGGCTGTTCTCGTAGACCCAGCGCAGCCAGTCGCGGCGGTAGAGGATATAGCCCTGCTGAGTTTCCTCGGAGGTGGCGGCCGGTTCGGAGGTGGTCTCGTTGAACGGGCGTTCCGTGGGGTGGCGCTCGCCGATGCTCTGCCCGGCGAAATAGGAGCCGCCCAGCTCGCGGCGGTCGTAGGTCTTCGTGAACGCACCCAGCACCGCGCCCAGGCTGTCCAGGCTCTCCAGGGTCACGCGATAGACCCCCTGGGGCAGGTCGTAGGGCGCGCCGCAGCTCACATCCCCGCCCGCGCCCTCCAGGAAATGGTTCATCCCGGTGCCCAGGGTGTCGCCGCCCGGGGAGAGGAATGTCAGGCGCACATTCAGGTGGCGGGCCAGGTCGGACGGGCTGTCCAGGTCGAAAGCCACGATCAGATGTTTGCGCAACTCCAGGCTGCCCAGCAGGACCACCCGGTCGCGCAGGTTGATCGTGTTGATCCCGGTGATCCGGTTGTCGGCGCGGACCGTGGCTGTGACGGTGGCCAGGAGCGCGGCCAGGAGCGTGATTGCTGTCTTGAGTCTCAAAATGCCAGCCTTTCCGGTTTCAGGCGCGGGCCGCTTTCCGTCCCCCCAGGGTGAGCAGCAGGCCGAACACGATCAGCGAGGCCCCCAGGCCCAGGCACATCAGGCGGTCGCTCAGTGACGCGGGAATGAAAACGAACAGCGCCGCCAGGGCGCCCATCAGCATGGCGATCCGGCCGATCAGGCGCGCCACCGCGGCCTGGTCGACCTCCGAGGCCCGCATCTCCGTGGCCTCATCCACCGGCGTGTCGAGCTTGGCGTGAAACGCCTCGATCCGCTCCCGCTCGGCCGCCGAGGTGTGGAACAACAGCGGTGAGACGAGAAACGCAGCCACGCCCACCGCGATTATGGTCAGGGTGCTCACCGTGAATTCCATCCAGGGGCCGAGTGTCTGCAGCCAGTGCGACAGCGGCGGGCAGAACGCGAACACCAGGGCCGCCGCCGCGCTGCAGAGGAACGAGAACAGGCAGGACCAGGCGGGGGCGGGACGGTAGAGGAAACCCAGCAGCATCGGGATCGCCAGTGGGGCGATGGTGAGGCTCGATATCTTCATCATCACGCTGAACACGCTCTGTCCATAGCTGACCATGCTCAGGCTCAGGCCGATCACGAACAGGCCGATGGCGAGGGTGGTGATCCGGGCCACGCGCAGAAGGCCGCGATCACTCAGAGAGGGGTTTACCACCCGCTGGTAGATGTCCTTGGAGACAATGCCGGCCAGCAGGTTGTAGATCGAGGCCAGCGAACTCATCGTGGCCGCGAACATCGCCGCCACCAGCAGGCCCATCAGGCCGTGGGGCAACAGGTGAAGGGCGATCACCACATAGGAGCCCTCATCCGGGTTGGGTAGGGCCAGCAGGGCCTTGAGGTCGGGGAACAACACCCGGGCTGCCATGGGCGGCACGGCCCAGAAAAAAATCCCCACCGCGAACAGGCCCGTGCAGAGAAGCGACACCTTGCGCGCCTCGCGTTCGTTGCGCACGCTGAAATAGCGCTGGGCGATGGGGTTGGTGTTCTGGCCGCAGACCAGGAGAAGAAAGTAGGCCAGCATGTAGTGGCCGGGCAATGTCGGGGTGGGCACGTCGAAATAGCCGGCCGGGGCGGCGTGGACCAGCGCCGCGGGGCCGCCCACCGCGGCCAGCGAAAGCGGCACCAGCAGCACGCAGACCGGCAGCAGGATCAGGAATTGCACCGTATCGTTGACCGCCACGGCCCACAGTCCGCCCAGCAGGGTGTAGAACAGGATCACCATCCCGCAGCCCCAGATCACCAGGCGGATGTCGAGGCCCAGGGCGGTGGCGACGAAAATCGAGAGGGCGAACAGGGCCGCCCCGCTGTAGAGCACGTAGACCGGCACGTAGGACCAGCTCGCCACCTGGTGCGTGCTCAGGTTGAACCGCTGGGCCAGGTATTCCATGATCGTGGTCACCCGGCTGCGCCGCCAGAGCTTGGCGAACAACAGGTAGCCGGTGAAAATGGCCGCTCCGGGCAGGCCCAGGGTGAGCATGCCGGTCAGGCCCTCGCGGTAAACTATGCCCGCCCCGCCGGTGAACATCCAGGCGCTGAATGCGCTCATGAACGAGGACAGTCCGGCCACCCACCAGTTGAGCTTGTTGGCCGCCTTGAAATAGTCGGAGGACTCTTTCATGAAACGGGAAAAATAGATACCGATCCCGGCCAGCAGGGCCATATAGATCACGAGCACAGAATAGTCGTAGATGTCGAGCGTTTTCATGCGTTGCGTCTCTCCCCGGCGTTCTCGGTTTCAAACCAGCACGGACTTGTTTTTCACGGTGCGGAGCGTTTCGGGCAACAGGTCGTCCAGGGCCTCCAGCATGGCCTTCGTGATCGCACGCGCCTGCTCGATCGATTCGGTGAGCGGACAGGAGAGCACGGCCTGGAAAACTTTCTCCCGGTCCCCGCCCAGGGCCGCCTCCACCACCAGTTCATCCTTGGCCACGCTCTGGTGCAGGACCGGTGTGAGCTGCGGAGGCAGGGTCAGCGGCGGTAACTGGGTCACCTCGGCGCCGATCAGCACCGGAGCCTCGACCACGGCGTAGCCGGGCAGGTTCGCGATCACGTTCCGGTTGGGCAGGTTGGCCACGTATCGCCGCGGCTGGTCGTTCACGATGCTGCTTATTATCGAGAGCACCTCCTCCTCGGGCGGCAGGGGGTCGGGCGCCAGGGGGGCGCTGCCCTGGATCTCCCGGCGGATTTTCTGGAGCAGGCTGTCGCGCCGCTGACGGTGCCAGGGGATGTCCATGTCCTTGAGACCGTACTGGGCCATGCTGCGGCTGTCCCGCAGGAAGAACGGGAAAAACTCGCAGAGGTGCTCGTTGCCCGGGATGGCAAGGTAGCCGTAGGCCTCCAGGATCGCGGCGTTGACCGGCATGCGGCGGCGCAGGATTTCTATCCGGTCCCACAGCTCCGGCAGGCAGTCTCGCCCGTCGGCCCGCAGGCCCAGCACCCAGACCGCGTGGTCTACCCCGGCCATCACCGCCTCCAGGCTGCCCTCGCTCAGGCCGAACAACTCTTTCTCGATCCAGCGCCGGAAATAGGGCGGCGCGTCGCAGAACCCCAGCGTCCGGGTGGCCGAGACCCGCCGGATGGAGCGCAGAATCGCGGCCACCGGGTTGGACAGGTTGAGCAGCCAGGCCCCCGGGCAGCGCTTTTCTATCTCCAGGGCGATGCCGGTGAAAATTGGGATATGCCGCAGGGCGCGGAACACACCCGAAGGGCCGGTGGTGTCGCCCCAGGAATGGTGGTAGCCGAAGCGCAGCGGGATCTCCACCTCCAGCGCCCTGGCCCGTGAATCCTGAGCCGCTACTGTGCAGATCACGAAATCGGCGCCCTCCAGTGCCCGGCCCAGCTCCAGGCTCGACTCCAGACCGAGGCCGCTGCCCGTGTCCGCCACCAGGCGCCGGGCGTAGCGCTCCATCAGGCCGAGCCGCTCCGGGTCGACATCCATCAGCACCAGGGTGCAAGCCTCGAACTCCCGGTCGGTCACCAGGCTGCCCAGAATCCCGCGGGTGAAAAGCGTGCTTCCCGCGCCGATCAGAACGATCCTCTTTTTCACGATGCCCCTTCTCTCTTCGGTTCGCCGGCGGACAGCCGGGCAAGACAACACTGTGGCAGCCCGGGAGGGAGGCCCGGGAGGCCGGAGCGGAGACTGCCGGCCGCTGGCGCTGCGCGGCCCAGGCAGAGAAAATTTTCAGTCAACTCATTCCGCCAGGAGCTTGAGCATCCGCAGAAGGTCGAAGACATCGACTTTCCCGTCGGCGTTCAAGTCCGCGGCCGGGTCCTGCCCTGCAGAGCCGCTTAGAAGTTTCAGCATTCCCAGCAGGTCGAAAATGTCCAGCCGGTTGTCCCGGTTCAGGTCGCCGCTGGGGAAGATGCCCGCGCGACTGGCCTGACGCAGGGTGAAAGACCCACCGCCCGCGGACTCGAAGCTGACAGTCCCGGCGCTGGAGGCGGCATACACGCCCAACTGCTCCCCATCCCGAAGCACCTGGTAGGAGCCGGGGGCGAGGTCGGCCAGAAGGTGCCTGAGCGGCTGGGTTGAATCGAGGCTGTAGCTCAGGCTGTCCAGGCGCGCGCGGCTGCGGCTGAACAGCACCACCCGCGCGCCGCAGCGCAGGCCGCAGAAAGTCTCAGCCTGGATCAGGTCGGCCGCGGGGGCGGCCTCCTGCGGCGAGGCCGCCGGGTACAGCAGGTGCAGGAACTCATCCCCCAGGCTCTGGCTGTCGGGCAGCACCTCGAAACGCCAGGCGCCGGCCTCCGACTCCTCGATCCGGCCGAGCGGATAATTGCGGTTGTCCGAGTCGACCCAGAACTCGTAGCCTGCCCCTCCCACCACGCGCACCCGGTGGCCGGCGGGTAGAAGAGTCCGGCAGTAAAGCCGCCCGGCGCCGTTGTCCACAGTCACCAGGCCCGCGCGCCAGCGGGTGATGTGGTCCGCCACCTCGGTCGCCTCCAGGCTGCCCGGCTCGGACAGAGCGGGACGGTTCACGCTGTGCAGGACCCATTTCTTCTGGAAAGCGCGGTCCCTGGCCGTGGCGCGGTCGAAGACCACGAAATATTCCTCTGGTTTCAGGCGGACAAAGTAGCGCTCGGCGTTGGTGGCCGTGGCATAGATATTCGTGGCGTCGCCGTAGGCCAGGTCGTGGTCCGCCTCGCTCTCCAGGGTGAGCGTGACCGGGGAATGGTTGCCGTTGTTGCCCTGCTGGGTGCGCTGCCCGCCGAACTGCACCCCCGGCTGAATGATTTCCAGGGTGTTGCCGGGAAGGTCGCTGCCGTAGTAGTTGAGGTGGTTCTCGCTCTCCCAGCCGTTGTAGTAGCCCGAGCGGATCGCCAGGGCGGAGTTGCGGTGCAGGAGGAAACTGTTCTCGCAGGCCAGACGGTTGCCGTAGCCGTAATCCTGACGGGCGCGGAACACGGCGAACACATCCGATTTGTCCTCGAAGCCCGAGCGCATGACCACGAGACCCTGGCCCTTGAAAAGGCGCGTGCCGGGAAGGCTGTTGCCGGCGGCCTGGGCCTGGACCGAGCGGTCCTGCCAGATTAGGTCCCACATTTTCTGGCGCGAGGCCGGGCCGGGCCAGTAGTTCTCGGACAGGTCGGATGAGGCGGTGGCGGCGTATTGCGCCGCGTAGCAGTCACGGTAGCGGGCGGCCAGAAGGCTCCAGTAGGCGTGCCTGCCGCTGGTGGGCTCATCGGTCCGGGCGGTCAGCCGCGAGGGGCTCAGCTTGTCCACGTGCGCCACCAGGTTGTCCTGCGGACGGCTGAGGTACATCAGGTGCAGGGCAAGCTCGCGCAGGGCGGGCAGGCGTCCGAACACATCCTCGCCGGTGGCGGTGCGCCAGGCCTCCAGCTCGGGCGGAAAATTCAGCCCTGCCGCGCCCCAGAAATAGGAATAGCCCTCGTGCCAGCCGCCGCCGCCCTCGCCCACCAGGTTCACCGCCTCTATCTGAAGCTCCAGGGCCGCGCGGGCCTTGGCCAGCCAGTCGGCGGTCAGGGACGGGTCCAGGTCCGGGTCGCCTTGAAGGGCCAGCACGGCCATCACCACTCCGGCAAAATTCTGCTGATACATGTTGTGCAGCGGCGGCTTGTACTGGCCGAAAGTCAGCCCCACCGTGACCCAGTTCACCATCCCCTGGCGCAGGAAAGCGCGCTGGTCTGCGCTGAGATAATCGTACAGCCAATCGTAGACCAGGGCCAGACGGCGGCAGGAGCGTCCGGTGGCCCAGGACATGTCCCAGTCCAGGTTGGTGCTGACCGCGATTATGTCCTCCGGGCGGTCCACCGCGAACTGGCGCACCGCGTTATACGCCCGGTCGTAGTCCGCCGTGGCGGCTGTGCCTTTGAGCGTTTCGACCAGGGCGACAAAGGCCGCGTTGTAGGGATCATTGGCGGTGTAGCTTTTTACCCCGGCGTAGTCCTGGGCGTATTCTCCGTTCACCCGGTCGAGCAGGTCCGGGAACAGCTCGGGGCTGATTATCAGCCGCGGGTGGTCGCTGCGCACCCCGGTGCGCCCGGCGGCCAGGGTGGTGACATAGAGGATCGTGTCTGCGACCGCGCGGTTGCCGCGACGGTCGCTGGCGACGGGGCGCAGGCTGTAGGCGGCGCCGGGGATAAGGCCGGTCACAGTGACATAGTGCTCCAGGCCCAGGCTGGAGTCCAGGCCCGTGCTGTGATCGGACACTCCCGCGAGGCCGTAGTCCACCCCGGCGCGGCACGGCTCATCCGTGCTCCAGGCGACAAGCACATTATCCGGCCCGGCCCGCAGAACGCGCACCCGGCTCAACCGCGGGGGGACCGCATCCGCGGTGGGAGTGGCCGAGACCGTGGCCGCCGCGGCCCAGTTGCCCCAGAAATCATAGGCGAACACGCTGTAGTAGTAGCGCGTGCCGTTGACAAGGCTGCTGTCGCTGAGGCTGAACAGCCAGCCCTGGGCCAGGCTCAAGCCATCCTGGGGCGAGGCCGGGAACCCGCTTGTCGAGCGCACCACCACCACGCCGTCGAAATCCGCATCCGGCGGGGCGCTCCAGCCGAGGCTCACCCGGCTGTCCCCGGCCGCGGCAGTGAGGCCGCCCACTTTGGCCGGGCCGGACTGGTCCGGTTCGGTGGAGTAGACCACGGTCAGCGTGGGGCGCTTGTCCGGGTCGGCCAGGGCGCTCCACCAGACCGGGTCGGAGCCGCCGGTGCCGTTGAGCAGGAACCAGCCGAAATTGCTGTCCGGGTGTTCGGCCCAGACCTGCACGCCGCTCCGCACGTCGAAATTCTGGTACGCGCCCCGGACCGAGGGGATGACCGCATCCCGGTTGTCCGGCGCGTCGGAATAGTCGGCCCCGGACAGTCCACCCGGCGCGGCCCAGTGGCCGGGCGACTGTTCCGGGGCGCCGGTGCGGGACCAGTCGGCGCCGCTTGAATCGGCGCCGCTGCCCGCGCTCCAGGCTGTGATTGCGCGGTGGGTCCAGTGTTTGTCCGTGCTCGCGCCTGAGGCGCAGACCGAGAGCACGGCCCGACGGATATAGGCCCCGGGCGGCACCTGGCCCGGGTTGGCGCCGATCAGCTCGGGGAAACGCAGCAGGGTTTTTTCCAGCCGCAGGCTTGTGTTGCGCGTGTGCAGCACCTTGCTGTTGCCGTAGTTTTTCAGCGGGTTCTCCCGGCTGATGTAGGTGCTCTCGGTGGAATCGTACGCGCTCCAGCCCTGGGCGGTGTTGCCGGCCTGGAGCTGCACGCGCAGCGTGTCCGGGGCCGCCTGCAGGGCGGGGCGGCTTCCGAGCCGGGGCGGCGCGCCGGAGGCCTGGCTCGCGGCCAGGAGCGCCAGGGCCGGAAGGAGTGACAGGTATTTTGTGCTTTTCGATTTCATTCCAACACTCGGGTAATCCAGTGAACCTGTTTCCGGTGCCAGCAATGTCCGGTTAGTGACTTACAGTGAGAAGACGAAAGACTCTGTTCTGCTTTGGTTTCGGCCAAAGCAGCAAAGCCAGCGGGGGCCGCAAACTCGTCCAGACCACGCCTCCGCTTCGATCTTAAGTGTTTACGGAGTGTTGATGCCGCTCGCGCGTTGCAGCGGCGGCGCTGCCGCGAATCGCCGCCGCGCTGTGC
>JAJFUG010000125.1 GCA_021372515.1 bacterium | reverse complement strand
CCCTTACTGTCGGGACCAGCCAGCCCCGGTCGATAGAGTATTTGAAAAGGAATGCCAGACCGAAAAGCACCAGCGCGATCCCGGACCACTTGAACCAGTTCTCGCCACGGACTATGTCTGACGCGCTGCTATGGGCGGGGGAGGAAAGGACCGGAGCCTCCGCCGCTGCCGCCTGCTCCACGGGGAAGGCCGGAATTCTTACGGCCTTTCCCGGTAAAGAAGGCCGTGTCTCCTGAATCGATACTGGACTTTCCAGCCCCAGGCGAGTCCTCAGGACAGCCATCTCGGCCTCCAGGCGCGCCACTCTGGCGGCCAGGGATTGTTCCTCGTTTTCCTGACTCATGCATTCCTCCTGTCACCGTAGACGATCGAACGAGCCGTGGCTCAGGAAATACGCGCACTGGTGCGCCACCTCACGGTTGCGCATGATAAAGGCGTGGGCCAGCGGCAGGACCAGGAAATCGGCCATGCCCTCCACTTTCGCGCTCTCCACTGTTACCAGCCCGTCGTTGGGCCCGCCGAACAGCGGGCTGAACATCGGGGTCAGGCTGAGGCTGCCGGCGATCACCCCGGGGCCGAAAGCCGCCGGGCCCAGGCGCTGCGGACCGCGCTGCGGGTCGGTGACCAGTTGGCTCAGCACCGGCCCCCAGAGGCCGCGGGCCAGGCGGAAAGCGGCCAGCCGGTCCGCCATCTGGCTGCCGGAGTTGGGTGGGGCGAGCAGCACCGCCCGCCCGAAACCGGGCAGGGGGGCGTCTCTCATGATATGGCGCAGGATTATACCACCCAGGGAGTGGGTGACCGCATGCAACGGGGCGCTGTCCTGCGGAGTCAGACTCAGCATCTCAAGCCGCACCCGGGCGGCCAGCTCTTCCAGAGAGAGGCGGCGGGAGGGATAGCCGATCAGGCGGGTCTCGAACCCGGAGCGTTCCAGGCGGCGCGCCAGAAGGCGCATGGAGCGGCGGCTGCGGCCCAGGCCGTGGAGAAGGGCCACCCGTCCGGGTTTGCAATCGTCCGTCATCCGCGCCTCCTGAATGCTGTTTATGGTTGACTCGTCAAAAGTTGATATATAAACAATAAAGCTCAAAGAATTCCCGTCGGAGACTGCACCGGCGGGGACCCGTCTCAACCGTTCACACCCTCGCGCACCCGCTCCAGCAGACCGGTCAGGCTGCGCAGGTCGCTGTCCTGGAGGCCGGACAGCACCTGCCCGATCCGCTCGATGTACACTTTGTAGGCCCGGTCCAGGGCTGCGCCGCCTGCCTCGGTCAGCTCGACCAGGTTCACCCGTCGGTCGCCCGGCTCGGCCACGCGGCGCACCAGCCCGGCGCGCTCCATGCGGTCCACCAGGCCGGTCACGTTGGAGCGGTTGACCAGCAGCATGCGGCCCAGCTCGCTCTGGCTGATCCGTCCGTTCTCGCTCTGCCAGCGCACCAGCATCAGGACATCGAACCAGGCGTTGGTCAGACCAAGGGGCTTGAATACCCGGTCACCCTCCTTGACCAGCAGGTTGCCGGTGTGGACTATGTTCAGCACGGTGGCCCCGCCGGGATGGCTCAAGGGGCGGCGGAAACCGAGTTCCTGTTCCAGGCTCATGCTTCTCCTTTGAATAGTTAATATATAAACAATACACACGGCAAATAAAAATGTCAAGAGTTAATAAGGGAGAAGAAACAGAGAGGTTGTTGAAACCAGATGGGCTGTTGGAATCAGGTGGGCCGTTGGAATCAGGCGAGCCACTGGAATCAGGCGAGCCTGTCGAAGCGCAGGGCCAGGGCCAGGTCCTTGACCGAGCGGACTACGTAGTCCAACTCGTCGTTGCGGAGCTTGGGGTACAGCGGCA
>JAJFUG010000124.1 GCA_021372515.1 bacterium | reverse complement strand
TTCATCGCCTTGGGCGGCTCGGTCAGCTTGTGGTCGGCGCCGGCCAGCTTGACAAAGGCCACGTCCAGGGTCTCGCCCGGCCAGGTGGAGACGAACTTGACATCCTGCACCGTTGCGGACTTGAAATTGCTGGCGTCGCTGCGCGGGATGACCGTGAAAAGACCGGAGCCCGGACGGTTCCAGATCTTGCCGCTCGCGGCTGTGGGCAGGCTGAACTCGTTGCCGGTGGCCGGGTCGTAGTTCTTGTCGTACGGCACCAGGGCGTACCAGACCTTGAGGCCGTTACGCATGCGGAACTTGCCCACGTCATCGTTCAGGCGGTCGACATAGTAGAACCCGAGGTTCTTGTCCGTGACGCTGGACTGGTAGATCAGTTCGGAGTGCGTGTCACTCGGCCCGACGAAGCTGCGATAGAGTCGGAAACCCTCGAAATCGTACTCGCGGTACACGTGCTCGGGATCGAGGTCCGGGTTGTGCTGCAGGAAGTAGTAGTAGGCGTCCGGCACGTAGAGGTTCGCATCGTTCCAGGTGATCGTGACCTGACGGTCGCCGGGGATGATGGTCATGGCCGGCGGGACTGGGGTCTCGGGCAGCACGTAGTCGCCGCCCGCCACTGCCAGGGCCACATCGGCATAGGTTTCCAGGGGCTTGCAGGCCGCCTGCATGCCCGGGTCGTCCATGTTGGCGATGTCGCGCGGCGGCATGGCGTAGGCCTTGCCCGCGGCCACCGGGCACCACATGTAGACGAAATCGAAGCTCACCGTGTCGCGCGGCGTGATGTCGTGCAGGATGCCGAACGCGGTGTAGTGACGGTACGAGTCGGCTCCCCAGAGCCACTGGTTGTAGCGGGCGTCATCCGGATCCAGACGGCCCGGGAACCCGAACATCGGCTTACCGGTGAACGGATTGGTGATGCCGGGGAACAGTTCACGGATCTGGTTGATGTCGCCCAGTTGCCAGCGGTAGCCCATGCCGCGTGGGAATCCGCCCACCATCACGTCCTGCGAAGCGTTGAACCCGTAGTCCTCGGACTGCAGGTTGAAATTGGTCAGATGCATGGTCTCGCCGTTGTGGCTCGGATAGCGGGTCATCATCTGGCCGATTATCGGGGCTTCCTTGGGCGTGAACGCCGGCTCGATGCCGGCGATCTGGTAGAAGCCGGTGATCTGGCGCGCGGGATGGTAAATCCAGCCCGGGTACTCGGTGCCGGCCTGCAGGGTGTGCACGCAGCTGGCGATAGTCATCTCGACCCAGGTGAAACCGTCCGGCGCCTGCTTGGCCCGGGTGCTGAACTGCGGTGACTCGTTGTACTGCACGTACTCGGACATGTTGCGCAGGAACGCCCGGCCGTAGACCATATTGTTGCTCTCGGCGAAGTTCAGGAAATAGAACGACTGTTCCAGAGAGCCGCCCAGGGGCTGGGCGAAATTGGTGCGCCAGGAATCGGTGCGCAGCACGGAGATGGTCTCGGCGCCGTGGAAAATCGGCGCTCCGTCCATCGACCGTCCGCTGCGGAACTCGGGCGGCCAGGCGGCCACGTCCTCGGCGTCCAGTGAGCTGTAGACCCGGGTGACCTCGAGGCGGCGTGCGGCCTGGCTCATCCGCTCGCCGCTGTTAACCAGGCTCATGATCAGGTCGCGCTGCTCCAGGCTGCCCACCCCGGCGTCGAACGTCCAGCCGCGGCCCTCGAAGAACGTGGTGTCCTCGCACAGCCCGTCGCCGTTGAGATCGAACACGGCCGAGGGGCCCCAGCCCCAGCCCCAGCAGAAAAAGATGTTGCTCGAGCCCCGTGGGAACTGGTGATAGTATTCGGGCTCGCCATAGGCGCCGCCGTAGAGGGCGTTGCGCCAGTTCATGCCGACCACCACTCCCACATTGTTGCCTTCGGCACGCTTGAGTGCTTTCATTTCACCGAGGGCGCTGCCGGCCGCCATTAGCAGCAGGACAGCCAGGAGCAGGCCGGTCAAATGTCTTGCCTTTGTTTTCATCATCAGATATCTCCTGAAATGACTCCACTGATTCAGACTCGTACTCCGGCCCGGCGGACCGGATCAGAAGGAGAATTCAGCTCCCAGACGGATCTGCCTGGCAGTTCCCCAGGCTTCCTTGTCCATGGTCGAGAGCAGCACCGACTCGGCGATCTCACCCTTGGTCGCTTCCATCACGGACAGAATGCCGTCCCCGTTGAAATCGGCGTTGAACCGCACCCGGTCGCCCTGCGAAATCGAAGGGTCATCCCAGTTCCAGTCCACACCGCCGGTTATGTGGCTGTTGTCCTCGTAGGACAGGCCCTTGGGATACGGGGTGTTGAACTTGCGGTTCAGGGCGTTGAAAATCTCGCAGAACAGGCTCACCCGACGGGTGCCGCCCAGACTTAGATTCTTCGACATACGCAGGTCGAGGTTCTGGCTCCAGCGATCACGGAAGAAGTTCACGCCGCCGATGGGCTTGCCGTTGCGCCGGGTCAGCCAGGTGACGTTATCGTGGGCGTTGTGGCCGTAGCTGCCGCCGAACCAGTTGATGTAGTCGGTCATCGGAGCGCCGCTGGCCAGGGTGTAGATTGCGTTCAGACGGATGTCCTTGAGCAGCATCCCGAGCGTGGTCCCGCTCCTGAAATCCTGCGGCACCAGATAGCTAAAATTGGCCGTGATCGCATGGGTGCGGTCACCGTCGATCGGGCGCAGTTCATCGGGCGGGGTGAACACCTCGCCGGTGGAGTTATCCAGGAAGTTGTTCAGATAGGAGGTCGAATTGATCTGGCTGCCCGTGGTGCGGCTGAACTGCAGCGTATAGATCAGGTTGACCGAATAGTTGTTGGCGAACTTGCGCTTGAGGGTGAAATCCACACCCTTGATGTTGCCGTTGTCGCGGTTGGAGTAACCCCTGGCCGAGGCGCGGATACGGCGCTCGCTGTGGGTCTCGTAGTAATCGCGGAAAAACGAGCGGCTGGCCACGTTGCCGTCGATGTCACGGTAGTAGGTAACCATGTCCAGCACCATGTCCTCGTTAAGCAGGTAGCTCAGGCCGGCCTCGAACGCGTCCGTGCGCGAATACTCCAGGCCGCCGGGGTTGGAGCCGTCGAAGATATAGGTCAGGCTGGGCAGCTGGGTGAATGCGCCGTAGGAGAAACGCAACTGCGACTTGTCGGTGACCGGGAACGCCACATCGAAGCGCGGCGAAATCTCATCCACGACCTTGGGGAAATAGTCCTGCCCGTACTGGTCGCCGTTGCGGAAACCCCAGTTGTCGACAGGGTCGAAACGGTCATAGCGCAGGCCGTAGTCGATGACGAAATCACCCAGGTCGGTACGGTTCTGCACGTAGAAGGCCAGCATGTTCGGCTGGTAGTTGAACTCGTTGTCCAGGTTGCGCAGCGGGGTCATGTAATCGGTATTGAACATCATGTTGTCGAAACTGGTGTATTGTATACCGACCTTGGCGCGGTTGTGACGGTTGATCTGGAAGTCGAAATCGGTCTTCACGTTCTTCTGGTGCTCGCGCTGGTAGCGGTAGGTGAGGTAATACAGCCAGTCATCGTAATGGGTCGAGAACGGAGTGGCCCAGGAGTAATCCAGCTTCCAGCCGGTCACACCGTCCGGGAACAGCTTGACATTCGCATCGTACTGCCACTCGCGTCCGGGATAGTTCTCCATCTCGAACGGGACATCGTGCGGGTCCCAGCCCAGGAACGTGTTGTCGTGCTTGTAGTTGACTTTGGGGTCGGAGCTGTTGATGTCCTGCGTCTCGAAATTGCTGAAACGGAACTGCAGGGCCGCGCTACGCGTGGTCGACTTGTAGAATTCCCAGTCCGCGCCGGCCAGGATATTGGAGGTGCGGGTACGGCGGGCGTAGCTCTGCGGAACGTAGACCTCCTGCGCTCCGCCATAGCGGCCGTCCCAGTCTGCCAGAGGCATGGTCTCGCGCGTGGCAATCCCGTCCATGAAATAGTTGCCCGTGTTGCGCGAGGGATAGGCATGCTGGTTGCGCGAGAAATTGGCGCTGCCGATCAGCTTGAGGCCCGGGATGGGAGAATCGGTCAGCTTGCCCGAGATCAGGGTGCGGTCCCCCCAGTCGCCGGGCTGACGGACCGGGTTCGGAGGCGACCAGAGCGCGGCGCTCTCACCGGTCTTGGCGGCGTAGGCCTCGCGCGCCACCTTGAACTCCTCCAGCGTGTAAGCCGGCAACTGCTGGCCGAGCACGGGGTCGTTCCGCACCGCGTCGTTCAGGTGGTCGACAAAGTCCTGGTTTATGCCGCGGAAACCCTCATCCGCGTGGGTCGGGTTGCGTTCGGCCTGGCCCTGGATTTCTGCCGAGCCGTGAAAATACATGTTCGGGATGAGCTTAACCGGGCCGCCCAGGCTGGCCTGGAGCTGGTTGTAGCCGTAGTCCGAGGTGCGGGGATTGGCCTGATCGGAGGTCATACGGACCCGGCCGCGGTAATCCGGGCCGCCCTCGGTGGTGACGATGTTGATGATACCGGACTGGGCGTTGCCGTACTCGGCCTGGAACCCGCCGGTGATGATATCCACTTCCTCGACCGAACTGGTGGAGAATTCCAGCGGGGTGGTGTCCTCACCCAGGCTGCCCAGTTCCTGGTCCCAGATCCAGCCCAGGCCGCTGCGGAACGGATCGGCGGTGTAGTTGCGCGCGATCAGCCCATCCACCACCATCGCCTCCTCGCCCACGCGTCCGCCGCGGATACGCAGGCCGCGGTCCAGTCCGCCAATGCCACCGACCTGCACGCCCGGCTCCATCAGCAACATGTCCTCGAGCTTGGTGGCCGGTGTGGCCGAGATGGACTCGGAGGTCATGCGGCTCTTGGAGACCGTGTTGTCACGGGGCATCAGCACTTCACTCTGCCCCTCCACCACGATACCTTCCATCTCCACTACCGCCGTGTTGAGTTCGGCGCTGACCGTGGTGGTCTGGCCGGCCAGGATCAACTGGTTGGCCACGGTGATTTTCTGGTAGCCGGTGTAGGTGAAAGTGATCGAGCGCCGTCCGGGCGGCACGTTCAGAATGAAATAGTACCCGTCGTTGTTGGTCACATTACCCAGACGTGTGCCCTCGCAGGTCACCTGCACTCCGGCCAGGGGCTGGCCG